>JAIPAE010000100.1 GCA_021740245.1 Bacteroidales bacterium
CCCTTTGCGGTATAAATCTAAAGGCTACTTCGTGGTATAAAAATTATCACAAAGGCAACAAATGATTTTCACTAAGGCGCTCGAATAATTTTACAAATCATTAGTATGGGTTCATATAAATTAACCGGACAACAATGAATCATTTAGTAATTTTATTTACATTTGCAGGATAATTTGCATTTGTAATAAATAAATAATTATATTTGTAGCGAAAAATCCGCATTAACTGGCTCTTTATTTTTTCTTGCCAGAGATTTCAAAAGTTTTATTAAGCAAAAGAAATAATTAATCAAATTACCATTTTCATGTACGATATTATTGAACTCAATGGAAAACTGCTTACCGATTTACGGTCAATAGCCAAAGAGTTAAACATTCCAAAAATTCAGGGATTGAAAAAGCAGGAACTTATTTACAAGATTCTTGATTACCAGGCATTAAATCCTTCTGTTAGCGAGCAAAAATTAGCAAAAAGAGAAAAATCCTCATCAAAATCTCAGGCTGATTCGGGGCAGACATCCTCAAAAGATAAAACAGGAAAGACCAAAGACCAGAGCCAGAAAGATGAGACAAAGCGTCGCCGTGGACGTCCAAGAAAAAGTGACGAAAGTGGAAAAGTAGGTTCCAGTGGTCCGCTTAATCAGGAAAAAGCGAAATCAGCAAAGTCTGATCAAACAAAGCAAGAAAAGGTTGAAAAACCCCAGAGCAAAAAAAAGGAAATTACCAAACAAAAAAAGGTAGAAAAGCCACAGCAACAGAGTAAGGAAAAAGCAACAAGTCAGCCCTCAAAAGAAAGCGAAGGTGCTAAAAAAGAAAAGGATACACGGCAACGTGACCGTTCGTTTCCGGATCAGCGTGAAAAACGTGACCGTTCCACACAAGATAGCAGAGAGCAGCGTCAAAGAGAATCACGGGATCAAAAAGAAAGAAAAGAAAGTAGAGATAATCGCGACAGCAGAGAACAGCGTAAAGAAAGCCACCAAAAACAGGATATCTTTTTTGAAATGGAAGGTATTGCTCAAAGCGAAGGTGTTTTGGAAATTATGCCCGACGGGTATGGTTTTTTGCGGTCGTCCGATTATCATTATTTGAATTCACCGGATGATATTTATGTGTCACAATCGCAGATCAAACTGTTCGGTCTGAAAACAGGCGATACGGTTAAGGGTAGTATTCGTCCACCTAAAGATGGAGAAAAATATTTTCCTTTGATCAAGGTTATTGAGATCAACGGACGCAAACCTGAAGAAGTTCGCGACCGTATTGCTTTTGACCATCTTACTCCCCTTTTCCCGGATGAAAAATTCCATTTGGTGTCCAACCAGAATTCCGGAATGTCAGCACGTATTGTAGACTTGTTCACTCCAATAGGAAAAGGACAGCGTGGATTGATCGTAGCTCAGCCTAAAACAGGAAAAACTGTTTTGCTGAAAGAAATTGCTAATGCAATCACAGCCAATCATCCGGAAGTATATATGATTATCCTTTTGATTGATGAACGTCCGGAAGAGGTAACCGATATGGAGCGAAGTGTGGATGCAGAAGTGATAGCTTCTACATTTGATGAACAGGCCGATCGTCATGTAAAGATCGCCAACCTGGTTCTGGAAAAAGCCAAACGTATGACCGAATGCGGGCATGACGTTGTGATACTGCTGGATTCTATTACGCGGCTTGCAAGAGCGTATAACACAGTTTCGCCGGCATCGGGTAAAGTTTTATCCGGTGGTGTGGAAGCCAATGCTTTACATAAACCAAAGCGTTTCTTTGGAGCTGCACGGCAAATTGAAAAAGGAGGTTCGCTAACCATCCTGGCTACTGCGCTGATCGATACCGGTTCCCGGATGGACGAAGTTATTTTTGAAGAATTTAAAGGCACTGGAAATATGGAACTGCAACTTGACCGAAAGATTTCCAATAAACGAATCTTCCCAGCTATTGACGTAGTTGCTTCCAGTACAAGGCGTGAAGACCTGCTGCTTAGAAAAGATGTTCTTCAAAAAACATGGATACTGAGAAACCATCTGGCCGACATGAATCCGCTGGAAGCTATTGAATTCCTCAAGGACAAAATGCGTTTTACCAACGATAATGAGGAGTTCCTTATGTCTATGAATGGTTAAGCGAAAAATAAATGTTATATAAATACGGCAGTAGATATCGTTTTGCTGCCGTATTTGTTTTCACATGGTTATGTTGATAATTTAAGGAACTTATCCACGTTTTTATTTGAAGGTTGCGTTATTTTTATAAAACGATACATAAAAACAGCATCATGCGGAAATTATCCATAATATCCTTTATTATTTTTTTAAGTTTTTCATTAAAATCCAGTACAGAATATCCTGTATCACAAAATGATCCTGTGCCATACGAAAAAGCTGTCAACTGGGCTGATTCTGTTTTAAGCACACTTTCGATTGAAGAACAGATCGGTCAGCTTTTTATGATCAGGGCTCATTCTGATAAATCACTGGCTTATAAACAGAATGTGGCTTCAAAGATCAGGAAGTATAAAACCGGAGGAGTTTGTTTTTTTCAGGGAGGCCCAGTTCGACAAAGAAACTGGGTGGATAAGTATCAGGAAATTGCAGATGTTCCGCTTTTAGTAGCTCAGGATGCTGAATGGGGTCCTGCAATGAGGCTGGATAGTGCTACAGCTTATCCTTACCAAATGACATTAGGCGCTGTCAATAACAATGAATTGATTTATATGATGGGGCAACAAATAGCAAAAGAATTGAAAGCAATAGGTGTTAACATGAACTTCGCCCCGGTAATGGATGTGAATAATAATCCGGATAATCCTGTAATCAATTTTCGTTCCTTTGGTGAAAATCCTTCTGCCGTATACGAGAAAGCTATCAATTATGTGAGGGGAATGCAATCGGAGTTTGTAATAGCCTGTGGTAAACATTTTCCCGGCCACGGCGATACGGATAAAGATTCGCATCATACTTTACCGGTGATCAATAGTACAAAAAAAGAAATGGACAGCATCCATCTTTTCCCATTTCGTGAAGCTTCCGATGATGGCTTAGGCGCTGTTATGTCAGCACATCTGAGGGTACCATCATTAGATAAGTCCGAAAACGTCCCTTCTTCTCTTTCCTCAGCTATATTGAATAAGCTGTTAAGAGAAAAATATAATTACAATGGGTTGATCATTACAGATGCCCTGGAAATGGCAGGTGTCAGACAAGAACTTTCGGACGGGGAAATTGCTGTGAAAGCTTTTAAAGCCGGTAATGATATTCTGTTGCTTCCGGGTAATATCAATGCTGCTGTTCAAGCATTGCAAAATGCCATTAAAAATGGTGAGATTGACCAGACAGAGTTGAAAAACAGGGTTCGTAAAATTTTAGTCTATAAATTCTGGGCAACAAAAAATAACACCCTCCACATACCAAAAACAGCCATTGATTCGGTTTTAAATAGTGATCTCAGTAAAGCTCTTATATTTAAATTATACAAAGAAGCATTGACTTTGCTAAAAAATAAAAACGCCATTCCTGTAAACCACAAGCAAGTCAAAAAAATAGCTCTTGTTACAGTAAGCAATAAACAGGAAAATGCTTTTCATGAAGCTCTCGATCAATATATTGACTTCAGGTCATTCCATATATCCCCATATACCAGCTTAGCTGAACTGCAAAAACTTTCAAGGCAACTCAACAGTTACGATCTTGTAATTACAAGTCTTCATGCCTCCAGTCTTTATCCGGGATCAAACTACGGAATTCCTCAAAATATCTTCGATTTTATCGAAATAACAGGTCAAAAAACAAAAAATATCATTGTTCATTTTGGCAATCCATACGCACTGGAAAGGTTGGAACAAAACAACAATGCCGCAGCAATACTGATTGCATATGAAAACAATGCAATCAGCCAAAAAGCTGCCGTTGAAGGTTTGGTGGGGGCCACTCAAATAAAAGGAAGCCTTCCGGTTAGCATCAATGAGCACTATGTAGCTGGTTTTGGATTATCCAGCAACAACATACGTTTAGAAACTTCTTTTCCCTATTTTATGAATATTGACCCTGAATATCTGAGAAAAATCGATTCTATTGCTATGAATGGAATCCGGGAAAAAGCCTTCCCAGGTTGCCAGATACTAATTGCAAAAGAAGGAAATATTTTTTATCACAAAGCATTTGGATACCATACCTATAACCAGATAAGACCTGTGAATAAAACAGATATTTATGATCTTGCTTCTGTTACTAAGATAGCTGCTACTACACTTGCTGTTATGCATTTATCCGATGAAGGTAAGCTGGATATTGACTACAAAGTATCAAAATATCTGCCTAACCTCGTGCATACAAATAAGGAAAATATTATCATTCGTGACATGATGGCTCATCAGGCTCGTTTACATTCATGGATACCTTTTTATAAAAAAACATTGACCAGCCACGGAAATTTATCCAAAACAATATATCAATCGTGGCCGGATACCTCAATTACATATAAAGTCGCTGATCACATCTACATACGTAAAAATATCAAGGATAGCATATTAAAAGAAATTGCCAATTCACGGTTACGCAATAGCAGGCGCTATAAATATTCAGATCTGGGCTTTTATATGCTACGTTTCATTATTGAGGATCTGACCGGTGATCGTCTGGATCATTATATGCAAAAGACTTTTTATGAACCCATGGGATTACAATTTACAACATTTTGTCCTTTGGAGCGCTTTTCACGCAGGCAAATTATTCCAACGGAAGATGACCGTTATTTTCGCAATCAGCTCATCCATGGCTATGTCCATGATCAGGGAGCAGCCATGCTGGGTGGCATTTCAGGGCATGCGGGTTTGTTTTCAAATGCAAAAAATATGGCTGCTTTAATGCAAATGTTGCTCAATAAGGGAGAATATGCCGGTCATCAGTTTTTACAAGCTGAGACAATTGAAGAATTTACAAGGCGTCAGTTTCCGCTAAATGATAATCGCAGGGCCATCGGATTTGATAAACCCTTACCCGATAATGAAAAAGGAGGACCAACAACAACGGAAGCCAGTAACGAAAGTTTTGGGCATTCCGGATTTACCGGTACTTATGTTTGGGCAGACCCAAAATATGACCTGGTTTATGTGTTTCTTTCCAATCGTGTTTATCCCAGTGCTGATAACTGGAAACTGATAGGGATGAATATCCGGACAAATATCCAAAAGATCATTTATCAGGCTATTCAAAATGAAAGTTGATCCCTTTTTCCTATGAAACAACCCTGGATAATTCCACCTCAGGCTGTAAATACGAATATGATTTCCCGTATTTTAACATCTGCGTAGTATAGTCTTCCGGATAGGTTACTCTTATGTCTTTTATCTTGCTGTTTTCTTTTATCAATTCAAAATCAGGGTTCATAAAACCACTATAAGGCGCTACATTGAGTTTTTGAAAACGGTCGAGTACTTCTTTATGCAGTTCATGATCAACTTTCACTCCGTATTTTTCCACCAGTTCTTTCCCGGTTTCATAATCCCCCTCCGATTTGATACGTTGTACTTCTGCCAGTAATTCTCCGAATAACTGCCGCAGACTTTGATAATCATGGATCACAAAATAAGTTTTATCATTATCCACGATTTTTTCAATTACGTTGTGAGATTTCCCTTTTTCATAAACCCATTTTGCAATGAGTTGCCGGTTACGCATATGAGCTTGTTCTATATTCTTTCCATGCTCAATTCGTGTAAGCTGCGTCATCAGCCCGTTTCTAATATACCCGTTATATTCAGCCTTCGCCATATCAAGTGTATCCATCAGGCCAAGGTCTATCATTTTCGGGTCCATCATATAATACAATGCAAAAAGATCAGCACGGGCTTCTTCAAGCGGCGAGGCATAATTTTTCAGGGCATCTGCCGCTGTTCCTTCCAGCAAC
>JAIPAE010000101.1 GCA_021740245.1 Bacteroidales bacterium
TTCCTTTTACCTTCTTTAATACATTTTCCATGACCTCTTTGGGACACTCGGCAAAATGTGAATACTCCATAGTACTGGTAGCACGCCCAGATGCAATAGTACGCAATGATGTTACATACCCAAACATTTCTGCCAGCGGCACCTTAGCGTCAATAATCTGAGAACCTCCTTTAGCAGAAACATTATTAAGGTTACCTCTTCTGCGGTTAAGGTCACTGATAATATCTCCCATGTATTCTTCCGGAGTAACCACTTCCAGGCTCATCATGGGTTCCATCAGCACTTTTTCCATTTTGGCCGCTGCATTTTTAAATGCCAGGCGGGCACATACTTCAAAAGATAACTGATCGGAATCCACCGGATGATAAGAACCATCTTTCAATACTACCCTAAGGTTTTGGACTTCATATCCTGCCAGCGGGCCATTTAGCATTGCATTTTTGAATCCGGTTTCAACAGAAGGT
Source organism: Bacteroidales bacterium (assembly GCA_021740245.1). GTDB lineage: Bacteria > Bacteroidota > Bacteroidia > Bacteroidales > PWNQ01 > PWNQ01. Next base: position 465 of record JAIPAE010000101.1, read on the forward strand.
ATATAATCTTTAGGGATATTTCCCCCTTTAATTTCATTAATGAATTCCAGTCCATCGTCTGTTTCCTTAGCCGGACTGATCTCTACCAGTATATCGGCAAATTTACCCCGGCCACCGGTCTGTTTTTTATACACTTCGCGATGTTTCACTTCGCCGTGCAGGGCTTCTTTATATGTAACCTGTGGTTCTCCCTGGCTGCATCCCACTTTAAACTCGCGTTGCAAACGATCGATCAACACCTCCAGATGTAACTCACCCATACCACTGATAATGGTTTGGCCTGTATCATCATCCGTTCTTACTTTAAACGTAGGATCTTCTTCTGCCAGTTTTGCCAGTGAAGCGCCGAGCTTATCCAGCTCTTTTTGAGATTTAGGCTCTACAGCCACACTAACGACAGGTTCGGGGAATTCCATATTTTCAAGTGTGATCGGATATTTCTCATCACACAGTGTATCCCCTGTATGTATTGTTTTAAACCCCACAGCAGCAGCAATATCTCCTGCTTTGATCGTTGCCATGGGAGATCTTTTATTTGCATGCATCTGCAGAATGCGTGAAATTCTTTCTTTCTTTCCTGTTGAGGCATTTAACACATATGAACCGGCTTTGAGCTCACCAGAATAAATTCTGAAGAAAGCAATCCTTCCCACATATGGATCCGTAGCGATCTTAAATGCCAAAGCTGCCATTCTCTTATCACCAACCGGTTTGCGGACTTCCGGTTCGTCGGTTTTTGGGTTGATGCCTTCCACAGGAAGAGCATCAATCGGGCTGGGTAAATAGCGTATAACAGCATCCAGCAGGCGCTGAACCCCTTTATTCTTAAACGCTGAACCACAAAGTACGGGAGTAATTCTCAATTCCAGGGTAGCTGATCTGACAGCTTCAATCACTTCATCAGCCGAAATAGAATCAGCATCTTCCAGGAATTTCTCAAACAATTCATCGCTTTCTTCCGCCACTCCCTCAATAAGTTGAGCACGATATTTTGCTGTAGCTTCTTTTAGATCATCAGGAATTGGAACCTCCACATATTCCATGCCTTTTGATGTTTCATCCCATTCATAAGCTTTATTCTCAATAAGGTCTACAACTCCCCTGAAAGAATCATCCTGGCCTATCGGTATTTGAAGAGGTACAGGATTCGCTTTGAGCTTATCTTTGATATCGGTTAAAACATTATAGAAGTCAGCCCCACTGCGGTCCATCTTATTCACAAAACTTATTCTTGGCACCTGGTATTTATCAGCCTGGCGCCAGACAGTTTCACTTTGAGGCTCTACACCACCTACGGCACAGAACAACGCTATAGAACCATCAAGAACTCTTAATGAACGTTCTACTTCAACGGTAAAATCAACGTGCCCAGGTGTATCTATGATATTAATTTTGTAATCTGTATTCTCATAATTCCAATAAACCGTAGTAGCGGCTGAGGTAATGGTAATGCCACGCTCCTGCTCCTGTTCCATCCAGTCCATAGTAGCACCGCCATCATGAACTTCTCCGATTTTGTGGCTTTTACCGGTATAATACAAGATACGCTCGGTAGTGGTTGTTTTACCGGCGTCAATATGGGCCATGATCCCAATGTTTCTTGTCTTATGTAGATTATTGTTGTCTTCCATTTAAAAACTATCCAACCTCTATTATTTTAAAATTTAAAATGGGAGAATGCTTTATTGGCATCAGCCATACGATGCGTTTCTTCTTTCCGCTTGAATGCTGCACCTTCTTCCTTGTAAGCAGCCATAACCTCACCGGCTAATTTTTGAGCCATGGATTTTTCATGACGCTTACGGGAAAACTTGATCAGGTTTTTCATGCCAATGGATTGTTTTCTGGAAGGTGGAATTTCTGTCGGAATCTGAAATGTAGCTCCACCAATACGGCGAGACTTCACCTCTACGTTTGGGGTAACATTAGATAAAGCCTTTTTCCAGACATCAATACTGCTTTCCTCCATTTTTTCATCAACAATTTCCATCGCATCATAAAAAATCTGAAAGGCCAATGATTTTTTGCCTTGCAACATCAGGTTATTGACAAATTTTGTCACCATAACCTCTTTATATTTCGGATCCGGCAGGATCACTTTCTTTTTTGCTTTTGATTTTCTCATAGCAACAACGAATTACCTTTAATTACTTCTTTTTCTTTGGCTTTTTTGTTCCGTATTTGGATCTGCGTTGCGAACGGTCTTCCACACCTGAAGTGTCAAGAGCACCACGAACAACGTGATAACGCACACCCGGCAGGTCTTTAACCCTACCACCACGGATCAGCACAATAGAGTGCTCCTGAAGGTTATGACCTTCTCCGCCGATGTAGGCATTCACCTCTTTTCCATTGGTCAATCGAACCCTTGCAACCTTACGCATCGCGGAGTTCGGCTTTTTCGGTGTTGTTGTATAAACCCGAACACATACACCCCTTCTCTGGGGAGAAGAATCCAAAGCAGGAGATTTACTCTTTTCTGTTATCTGCTTACGACCCTTTTTTACAAGCTGTTGAATTGTTGGCATATTTGCTTCTTTAATTAATCTTTTGGTTACCTCTTTTCAGAGGGCTGCAAAGCTAATTAATTTTTTACTTTATTATTGGAAAATTCCTGGGAGAGATAAACGTAGAATAAAGCCTATACGGCTCTAATATCTAAGGCGTTATATATGGAACCTATAGTCGCCTTTGTTTATCAGGTCCCGAAAATTTCCGTTTTCCGTTGTAAAACAAAGAATTAAATCAACTCTTTGTTTTGCGGATGCAAAGAAAGGGATTATTTTTAAAACAAACAAATGTTTTTAAAACTTTTTTTAGAAAATATTCTTCACGGGTAATTATGCTTGTCATTTTTCAGGCAGCACTGCAGAAATATCAGCAAAGGAGGGGTTTTCGTATAAATAAGAAGTATCCGCTAATATAACGTCAACAATGGGCAATGTTACTGATCCGGAATTACCAAATCCGGCTTCCCAGCATTTTTGCTGCATTTCATTACGCTTTTCCGAGTCTTTATCGATATCGTAGAAGGTATAGTCAACATTATTATCATCACACTTGCGCATCAGCTTTTCGCAATTGCTGCAAACTTCCCTTCCATATATCAATATTTCATATTCCTGATGACTTTCATCCTCTTCTTTCTGGCAGGAAAACATATATACAGAAAGAAATATAAGAACAGAAACAGCGAAGTAGGATGAATATGATTTCATAAAAATGTAATTTGACAAAAAAGGTGAATATCATAAGCAACGATGCTCAATCCATTCACCCCTGTTTATAATATCTGTTCCTATGGTAACACATCCATAACTTCCTGCACTGTGGGATTGGAAAACATATGTGACTCTCCATCCACCAGAGCATCCACAACAGGCAAGGTTATGGAGCCTCCTCCCATTCCTGCTGCATTGAGCTTATCCCACATCTCAGCATTTTTTTCCTGGTTTGTGTCTATGTCATAAAAGGTATATTCCAGCCCTTCAGCATCTGCCGCATCTTTAAAAGCATTACATAAACCGCAGGTCGGTCGCCCGTATACAATAACCTCCCATTCCGGTTCATTGTTTTGATTATTGTTACTTTCCTCGTCTTTTTCACAGGAAATGAAGGCCAGTGATGACATAATCATCAGAGTTAATAAGAATAAAGATTTTACCAATTTCATTTTATTATGTTTTTGATTTTTTGGTAAAATTAAAAATTACCTGATATGAAATCAAACAAATTTCATAGAATATTTTATTTAGATATATTTTAAATAAGAAACCGGGTATTAAGCGGTATGAGAATCCTGCGAATATCTATTGTAAAAAGAAATCAGATGATTTAATAAAATCAAACAACATTTAGCTGTTATATTTTGTTATTTTTGCAAACTCATAATAAAAAGGGGCTGACATGGATTTGACAGCAAGTCGAGTTGAAATGTAAGCATGCCGAGCATTGAGTAATTGGCTCGTAAATCTCAATTCTCAACCGCCTATAAATGGCAACGATTACAATTATTCAATGGCCGCGTAGTCGATAGGACTGCGTCCCATTTGTTCCCCGGGCAACCCATCTTGCCGGTGGCCCGTCCGGAGCATCAGAAAAAGGTGAGATAGTTACAGATCCTGTCCCGACTCTGTAGCGAAATTCAGGGGCTAAGGAAATCAACGGTTTGTTCCGTGCCAGTGATTTCCCGACAATTAAAACCGGAACTAAGCATGTAGAAAGCACTTTAGCTGCTTGTTTGGACCCGGGTTCGATTCCCGGCAGCTCCACTTTTTCGGAAAGCAAAAAAAGAAATCTCCTGTAAACTCTACTTTATCAGGAGATTTTTATTTAACATCCTGCATGAAAAAGCAAAAAAGTGCAATAGTTGAGTGAGAATTCGGTAGTTAAAAGTCATTTCAAAGTAAAAAGTAATATCGCCAAAAGATGCCCTGTCGAAAATAATCACTTGTTTATTCCAGAATTTGGCCATGGCTTTGTCTTTGGATTAAAACGTTATTCCTCCGCTTCAGGCTAAAGAGAGAAACTCAGGCGTTATAACCCTTTCGTTAGCTCATTCTCAAAAATATTTTTCTTACCTTTACCTCTCAAAGCATTCATGACCTAATGAGGAAACCAACGCTATGAGTCTTTTCCAAAAATCAGTGATTAAAAAATACGTCAACGGCCTGGACCAGGCGATTGCATATTCCGGTGAAACTGACCCCATTGTTTTAATTCTTTAAATATTATCCGGCAGAAATTAAAGCAAGATATTTATAAAGTGGCACAGCTTCGACCGGTATAGCTGGCACAATTATTCCGGTTTAGGTGGCACAGCTTTTCCCGTTTTATACAGGATGCAATACTTTAACGAGCAAAAGCAAAAAGCCCAAGACCTCCAACCCCAAATCAACCAAACCGACCGCGAAATCGATCGCATGGTCTACGACCTCTACGGCCTTACTGAGGAAGATATTAAGATTGTGGAGGAGAGTGTGGGGTGAGATTCTTCAGGCGCTTAGAGCAGAACCTCAACAAGGGGTTGCAACCCCTTGTTTGACGAGCCCCTTGTTTCCTTGACGAGCCCCTTATTTCCCTGCCGAATGGATACGTCGGAGATAGGGCACTGGCACAATCCAATCCGGAATCATTCAAAACCGGATTGAAAAAAAATATTTTTCTTACCTTTACCTCTCAAAGCATTCATGACCTAATGAGGAAACCAACGCTATGAGTCTTTTCCAAAAATCAGTGATTAAAAAATACTTCAACGGCCTGGACCAGGCGATTGCATATTCCGGTGATACTGACCCCATGATATTTTAGTTCTTTAAATATTATACAGGAGAAATTAAAATAAGATGTGTATAAAGTGGCACAGCTTCGACCGGTATAGCTGGCACAATTACTCCGGTTTAGTTGGCACAGCTTGTCCCGTTTTAT
>JAIPAE010000024.1 GCA_021740245.1 Bacteroidales bacterium
CATTCGTATTCAGGCTTTTTTTTGCTTAGTAATTTCAATCCAGGATATCACAATTCTATTCAGTGAGTGCCAACAACTATTCATTACTCTCTCAAACTTATACAGAAATTAAATACTCACGCTTTCAGATTATAAAATATTACAAAAAGATAATTAACACCGTGGCAAAACCTGTCAGGATAAGAAAAAGTAATTCATTATAATTGTCTTTATGTTGGTTGCTTTGATTAAAATAAGAGCTTGACCGGAATTACGGCATTACCTGGATCATTATATTCATGTTAATAACTGAAGTCAAAATGATACTGTATCCCCAGTTTTATCCATCTTCCGGGTTGGCGTACATTACCTATATCGAAATATTGTTCGTTTAAAACATTAATTCCACTGGCCGTAAACTTAAAATTTGTAATATGATAAGCAAGCTCGACATCCACTAGCCAAAAGGGTTCATAAGCTTTTTCAACTGTATATGAGTTATTTTCATAAAACAAAAATCCACCGGCTCTGTCTTGCCAGGTCATTGCCATAGCTAAAGTGAACTTATTAAAGAAACCGGCCACAAATCTGGCATTTAATTTATGTTTCAGGTAATCCAGGGCATAACGTGAAATAAAATCATAACTTTCTTTCTGCTGAATTGCATAGCTGTAATTGAGTTCTAAAGCTTTCATCTGATAGAGTTCAGAATTGCTATTTATGTAATATTTTGTCTGAAGACTAAATCCTGTCGTATTAAGATTAGTCAAATTTCTGGTCCGCCACAGGTCTTGTTCATCATTTTTTACCCAGTCGATAATATCGTTACCCCAACGATGGAACACACTTCCACGAGCAATCAGTTTCCGGGACAAATATTTAAACCCGGCTTCAACACTTGTCGATTTTTCAGGTTTTAAATCAAGATTCCCTATATTAACAGGTCCATCATAATAAATATCCGTGAATGTTGGCAGACGCATTCCATGAGACGCAGAAGCAAACGCCTGCCATTTGCGGTTTAAGTCGTATCCCAAATCGATACCTGGAAAAAACTGCCATTTATTAATAATTCCGTTATTAAAATTAGCCATAACTCCTAATGTCAGGTAAAATTTCCTCCAGGTACGGCTGTATTCACTAAAAACACTAAAATTTTCCCTGTTTGCAGAATGCGTATAAAACACATCATTCACTCCTGCTATATTAACAGGTTCCTCCATAGATTCACCTAAAACATTGCTCAGGATTCGTTCCGAACGTAATTCAGAACCAAAAGATAACAAACCTGATTTCAACGGTAATACTGAATTAACAGATATTCCTCCCACGTCTGTCCTGTGATAATTGTGGCTGGAATACCAGGCAGGAACATCATTCCGGAACAACTCGAATCTATCGTTATGTCTTCGCCAATATGCGTTAAATTCTGTTTTTAGCCTGTTGCCAAATTGATAACTCAAACTACCAAACCGGGTTTTGGTTTTTTCAAACTGGTCGGGGTATTCGGGTGTATAAAAACTGTTTGCCCCAAAGGCTTTCTGATTATAACCAAGCTGAACGTCCAGTTTGTTATCATTGTTATTTTTATAGGAAGCCTGATAATAAACACTTCCTGTTTTAAAATCGGTATTTGCAATATATCCATTGGTTTTGGAATAGTTCGTTGCAATAAAATGTTTTAACGATGATTTCTTAATTGATGCAGATGCTGTAGATTTAAGAAAAGCATTCTCCCCGTATTGCAGACCGGTTTTTACGGAATTTTCTTTATCATTGCCAGTTATAATGTTAATTGCTCCACTAAAAGCATTCGGGCCAAATATTCTGGAACCCGGGCCGGATAATATTTCTATGCGTTTGATTGCAGAAAGGTCTATTGGAAGGTTAAGATTGTGGTGTCCGGTTTGGGGATCGGTGACATTTATGCCGTTTAGCAGAATCATAGTTTGATCAAAAGAGCCTGACCTGATGGAAATATCAGACTGTACACTCATTCCTCCACGTTGCCGGATATCAACATTCATGGCATATTCGAGCAATTGATCAATAGACTGGGCAGGCAACCTGTCAATTTCTTCTTTATCCAGTACTTCTACCATTCGGGCCATCTGACTGTAGATAACCTCATTACGTTGAGCGGTTACAACAACTTCATCCATTTCAACAGTATCTTTTAATACTGTGGTGTCTTGATTTTGTGCATCAACATCTTTGGGTAAAAGTGTTGCTGACACAAGCAGTGATAAACCGGCAATTTTGATTTCCATTCCTAAAGAATGAAATATTGCCCACGATTTCCTGCTCCAACGCTTGAATGTAAAAGCACCAGATTTCACTTCTTTTTCTGGTACGTACATTTTAACTTGTTTTTAATAATATTTTTTTCGGGATGTTCCCGGAATAGGCGACAAAAATATAAAAACAGATTATTCCATTTATTATAAAAAGAAAAAAGCTTCACCATCTGTGGCAAAGCTTTATTAAATTAAGTATTTTACAGTTTTTACAACAATTATTTAGCTTCTTGTTTCTTGCCTAATAAGACATCATCAATAGCTTGAATAAGAGTTTCTTTAGGAAGTGCACCCTGAGCCATTTGTGGCTGACCATCTTTCGGACAGAAAAGCATTGAAGGAATACTGCGGATACCAAACGCTGCGGCCAGTTCTTGTTCTGACTCTGTATCGATCTTGTAAATGTTGATCTTGCCTTTGTATTCTTTTTCCAGCTCTTCAAGGATAGGTGCAACAATTTTACAAGGCTGACACCAGTCTGCATAAAAATCTATGATACAGGGAAGCTCTCCCTCAAACTTCCAATCTTTGTTCTTTTCAAAATTAAATACTTTTTCCAGAAATGTTTGTTTTGTTAAATGCTCCATTGTAATAGTACTTTATTTGTGTTTCTATTTATAATTCAAAATGTTTTTTCAATAATTCTACGTACTTCTCTTTTGGAAATGCACCCTTGTACATATATGGTTTTCCTTCAGCCGGGCAAAACATAATCGATGGAATACTACGAATCCCAAAAACCTGTGCTAATTCTTTTTCTTTGTCCGTGTCTATCTTGTAAATATCGATTTTTTCCTGATATTCTTTAGCCAACTCATCCATAATGGGAGCTACACGCTTACAGGGTCCACACCAATCTGCATAAAAATCGATAATACATGGCTGGTCACCTTCAAAAACCCACTTTTGAGGATTTGACTCATAATCAAATACTTTCTGAAGAAATAATTCTTTATCCAATTGAACCGGTTTATCACTACCCTTTGATGTTTTTGTTTCATCATCTTCGCCGGTGCTGTGATTTATCTTCCGATCATCAATATTCTTCTCTGTCTCGCTTTGAGAAGAAGCTACAACAGACTGACTCTCTTGAACACTTTCTGAAGCTTTATTTCCTGTATTCACATTTACAGATCGATCTGCAGTTGAATTACCGCAGGAAACAAAAGCAAACAGTGTAGCTAGTATAAATGTTATTTTAAATGTTCTCATAATATCCTATTTGTGTTTTTCGGATGCAAAGATATAAACTTTTTTAAAATATAGCGCTTTATTATCACTTTTTTTTTATTTTTGTATTCATAAATGTACAAACTATTTAACAACACAGGAATTAAAATGTTTTGAAAGTTTTATTTGAACATCTTAATAACAGTGAGTTTGCCCGGCGCTTTTCAACGGAAGAAGCCTGTTTAAAGTTTCTGTCAGACTTAAAATGGAAAGCAGGCTTCCAATGCAGGAAGTGTGGTCACACCAATTACTGCACCGGAAAAACGCCATACAGCAGACGTTGTACCCGCTGTAAAACAGAAGAATCAGCCACTGCACACACAATGTTTCATCGCTGCCGGATTCACCTTCCTGACGCATTTAAGATAACTTATCTGGTATGTAACAACCCGGATATTTCGAGTTACAAACTATCAGAAGAACTTGACATTCGTCATATGACCTGCTGGAAATTTAAAACTAAAATCATGCAATGTATTGACTCCAATACATCATTCACAGAGCCACAAAAAGCTGAATTTAAACGTAAAATGATGGAATGATCACATTTTATCAGGCACATCAATTCCCAGGAGTGTCATTGAAGATCGGACCACATGTCCCACAAAAAGTGACATGGCCAGCCTAAAATCAATTACGCTGCGCTCCTTCTCTTTTAATACCGGGACATCCTGGTAAAATTGATTATAAAGTTTGACCAGTTCAAAAGAATAACTGGCAATAACCGAAGGGCTTTTTTCTTCTGCTGCCTCACTAATAGCCGACGGATAGAGTGCCAGTTTTTTTAATATCTCTCTTTCAGAATCCATCATGAAAGAAGGATCAACATCTTCAAATTCCAGATTAGTACAGTTTGCTTTTCGCAACAGAGATTTGATCCTGGCATGTGTATATTGTATAAACGGGGCGGTGTTTCCGTTAAAATTAATGGATTCTTCAGGTTTGAACATCATATTTTTCTTTGGGTCCACTTTCAGGATAAAATATTTAAGCGCGCCCAGGCTAACCATATTAAAGAGATTTTTAGCTTCATTACTCTGAAGGTCATCAATCTTGCCCAGTTCTTTTGTCATTGCTTTGGCAGTATCATACATCTCATCCATCAGATCATCGGCATCTACTACAGTTCCTTCGCGGCTTTTCATTTTTCCATGAGGCAATTCCACCATACCATAAGAGAGGTGTTTTATCAATTCGGCCCATGAATATCCCATTTCCCGGAGAACAATTTGCAACACGTTGAAGTGATAATCCTGCTCATTACCTACAACATAAAGCATTTCTGAGGGATCAAAATCCCGGAACCTGAGCTGGGCAGTTCCCAAATCCTGTGTCATATATACTGATGTTCCATCCTTTCGTAGTAATATTTTTTCATCCAGATTATGCTTTCTCAGATCAGCCCAGACCGAACCATCATCTTTTTGAATAAGGATCCCCTTATCTAAAGCATCCAGCACCATTTTTTTACCTTCCAGATAAGTATCGGATTCATAATATATCTTATCAAAGGAAATGCCCATCCGGTCATAGGTTTCATGGAATCCACCGTATACCCAATTATTCATTTTGCTCCATAACTGCATTACTTCCTTATCACGCTTTTCCCATAAACGCAACATCTCACGGGCTTCTTGCATCAAAATAGATTCATTATCCAGTTCATCTTCTGAAACACCCTGCTTTGCCAGTTTCTCTTTTTCTTTTTTCAATTCCTGGTCAAACATGACATAATATTTACCAACCAGTTGGTCTCCCTTCAATCCGGACGATTCCGGGCTCTCTCCTTTTCCCCATTTCTGCCAGGCCAGCATGGATTTACAAATATGAATACCCCGGTCATTTATCAGATTTACTTTTTTCACGTTTTTACCGGCTGCTTTTAATATCCGGGCAACACTTTCGCCAAGTAAATTATTCCGGACATGCCCCAAATGCAGCGGTTTGTTTGTATTTGGTGAAGAAAACTCAATTACGACAGGTTGTTCGTCTATTATATCATGAAGCCCATAATCCTTATTATCATAATTTCTTTTCAAAACCCCAAGCCATACCTCATTTTTCAAGCTAAGATTCAAAAATCCTTTAACCACATTGTAACTGGCAATTATATCCATTGATTCTTTAAGCCGAATACCAATTTCCTCTCCAATAACATGAGGTGGTTTTCCTACTGCTTTAGTGAATGGAAATACGACAACAGTATAATCTCCTTCAAAATCAGGAAGTGTTTTCTGAAGCAAAAGTTGTTTTCCTGCCGCTTCTATATCATAAAGCTCTCTAACGAGCTGTTTTACTTTGTCTAAGATTTGCTTTTCCATGGAATGACTTATTTAAGATGCAAAATTAGCGTTTTTTGCTTTGCATAAATATGTTGGAGCTGTCATTTTTAAAGTTGGGGCATGGGTAAAAACATTAAAAAAACCGCCTGGCCTTTACCATGCGGTTTGATTTATAACAGCTTATGAAAATTAGCTGCCGAGTGTTGCAACCATAACTGCTTTTATTGTGTGCAGACGGTTTTCAGCTTCATCAAAAACAATGGACGCTTCAGATTCAAAAACATCCTCAGTAACTTCCATACCATTAAGACCGAATTTTTGATAAATGTCTTTTCCGATCTCCGTTTCGCGATTATGGAACGCCGGCAGACAATGCATAAATTTTACGTTCGGATTTCCGGTTTTTGTCATCAAATCCGTATTCACCTGATAAGGTTTCAACAATTCAATACGTTCTTTCCAAACTTCATCAGATTCTCCCATAGAAACCCACACATCGGAGTAAAGGAAATCACATCCTTTAACCCCTTCATCAGGATTGTCCGTAACTGTGATTGTAGCTCCTGTTTCTTTCGCAATTTCTTTTGCCTTTTCAACCAATTCTTTTTCAGGTTGAACTTCTTTAGGCGCTACAGAACGAAAATCCATCCCCATCAGGGCAGCACCAATAAGAAGGGAATTACCCATATTATTCCGGGCATCGCCCAGATAGGCAAAAGATACATTATGAAGCGGTTTATCACTGTGTTCCATCATTGTAAGAAAATCCGCAAGGATTTGCGTAGGATGAAACTCATTGGTTAAACCGTTCCATACCGGAACACCGGCATGTTCCCCGAGGGCTTCCACAACTACCTGGCCAAATCCACGATATTCAATACCATCATACATACGGCCCAAAACCCGGGCAGTATCTTTCATAGATTCTTTTTTACCAATCTGTGAACCCGTTGGCCCTAAATAAGTTACATGTGCACCCTGATCCAGAGCAGCAACTTCAAAAGCACAACGTGTCCGCGTTGAAGCTTTTTCAAAAATCAATGCGATATTTTTACCTTTTAATTTCTGCTGTTCAGTTCCTGCATATTTAGCGCGTTTCAAATCTGCGGACAAATCCAGCAAAAATTTCATCTCCTTTGGAGTATAATCAAGGAGCTTTAAAAAATTCCGATTCTTTAAATTGAATGCCATAATATTATGATTTTAAAACTAACTTTTTAGTATTGTCGTTCCGGCTTGGCCATTTCCCAGCTTGTCAGCCATGGTTATCGTGCAGGATTTTCCTCCTTTTTTAATAAAATGCAGGCTAGCTCTTACTTTTGGAGCCATAGAACCTTCAGCAAAATGACCTTCATCGAGATATTTTTTTATCTCGTCAGCTTTAACCTGTCCCAGTGACTTTTGGTCAGGTTTGTTAAAGTTAACATAAACCTGAGGCACATCAGTAAGAATATAAAACTCGTCAGCTTTAATATTACCAGCCAGGTGAGCTGAAGCCAGGTCTTTGTCTATAACAGCATCAATACCCACCAATTCATCTTTGGTTTTCATATAGGCAGGAATCCCCCCTCCACCAACAGTAATTACAATATTACCTTCTCGTGCAAGTCTTTCTATTATTTCCCGGTTATTCACTTTCATAGGTTTTGGTGATGCCACTACTCTGCGCCAGCCACGACCTCTCGGATCCTCATGAAAAACCCATCCATTATCGTGTGTCAACTTATCTGCCTCTTCTCTACTGTAAAAAGGCCCGACAGGTTTGGTGGGATTTTTAAATGCAAAATCATCCTTATCAACAAGAACCTCAGTAACAATCGTAATAATATTTTTATTGATACCATTTTTAGCAAGCACATTACGTAACTGTTGCTCTATCATCAATCCAATAGCTCCCTGTGTTTCTGCCACACAAATATCCATGGGCATTTTCGGGATACCATAAATCTTTTGCCCTGCTTCATGCTGAAGAAGTACATTACCTACCTGTGGCCCGTTACCATGACCTATAATAATTTCATAATCTTTTTTTATTAAGTTCACCAAATGCTTGCAAGTATCATAAACATTGGCTTCCTGCTCTTCAATTGTACCCTTTTGGTCACCACGTAAAAGAGCATTTCCCCCAAAAGCAACTACTGCTAACTTTTTCCCCATTTTATATATTTTGTTTAGATATTTCGTTTTTAGAGAACTGCAAAGCTATAAAAGTTTAGCGAATTTACAAGTTCTTTTCAATTGTCCGGAATATAGAAAATAATATATGTTAAATTTGCATTCTTTTTATTTTTATAAGGGCAAAAGTTGTAATAATCCATTTGTTTTGAAGACAAATAATCTGTAAAGCAAATGAAATTTCAACATATTAAAATATTTTATTATGTTGAAATGTTAAATAACCTTAATCCTTAAAAATATTTAATAAACAACACAAGTTTTTATCTGTATCATTGTCTGAAATAAATAAAAGAAAAATAGTATCAAAATCATATGAGAAGAAAAATTAGCATTATACTGGCGCTTATATCAGGGATCATTATTCAAATGCAGGCTCAAACCCAAAACAACGAAACCGGCCGCATGGCAAGGGGAACTATAAAAGGACAGGTAATCGATGCAAGTAGCGGCCTTGCGATGGAGTTTGTCAATGTTGTTCTTTATACCGCAAAAGACTCCACGATATTGACAGGTACGATTACCGACCGCCAGGGTTTATTTAGCATTAGTCCTGTAAAAAACGGCATGTATTATATTGAAGTAAATTTCATTGGCTTTCATAAAACACGGCTTGATGACATAGAAATAAACCGGAAATCACCTGTAGTTGATCTGGGAAAAATAACCCTTCGCCCATCAAACCAGGAACTGAAAGGAGTTGAAGTTGTAGCTGAAAAAGACCGTATTGAATACAAGATAGACCGTAAGATCGTAAATGTTAGCATGGATTTAAGCTCTTCCGGTGGAACAGCAGTGGATGTTTTGGAAAACACACCTTCTGTAGAAGTTGACATAGAAGGTAATGTATCCCTTCGTGGGAGCTCTTCTTTCACCGTGCTAATTGATGGAAAGCCAACCACACTGGATGGAAACGATATCTTAAAACAATTACCTGCTTCCAGTATTCAGCAAATAGAGATTATTACGAACCCATCAGTCAAATATGACCCGGAAGGGGGTTCAGGTATTATAAATGTAGTTATGAAAAAGCGTAAGCGCAACGGGTTTAATGGTATTATAAACGCTTCAGGAGGTAATCAGAATACTTACAGTAGTGATTTCCTGCTTAACTACCGGAAAAATAAAACCAATTGGTATGTAGGCGGCGAATATAGTGTACGCAACTATTATTCTGACGCAATCATGAACCGGGAAACCTACGGAGACACAACATATTATGTGGATGCAGAAAGGGAGCGTGTTTGGAAAAGAAACAGCAAGTCGGCTCAGGCAGGCATGGATTATTATATCACAGATGATCAGACAATTTCACTTTCCACACGAATCGGAGAATATGGATTTGGAATGGATATGGATTCCAAAACAGAAAGCTATACAGACCCTTCTACCAGTTTAGCTTATACTCTTGATAAAAGCGAATTTAACCGGACAGGTTTCTTTTGGGAAGGAAATGCAAATTACGACTATAAAATTGATAACGAAGGACAAAAGCTGGAAATACGGGCTTTTTACAGCCATCATGATGATGATGAAAAAGATATGCAGCAAACTTTGATTACTGACTCTAATTATGATCCTGTCAATGACAATTCCAATGATGTAAAAACCCGCGAAAAAGAAACATCATACAGAATCCGTTTCAACGCTGATTATGTTCTGCCGATCCGCAAAACAGCCAAGCTTGAATTGGGAATTCAATCAAAAATAAGGCAGGAAGAAATAGATTATAAACTGAAAACCCATGATCCAATATCCGAAAATGTGGATAGTATAGAATTTGCCGACCGGCAGTTTGATTTTCGACAAAATATACAATCTGCCTATGCAATATTTTCTAAAGAATTCAGCTTTGTAAGTATGAAGGCCGGATTAAGAGCTGAATATACAGATCGCGAGTTAAGCAATAAAGATACAAGCGAAACTTATGGAATTAACAGAATAGACCTGTTCCCTTCCTTCCACCTGTCAAAGAAATTTAACAAGGAAAATCAGCTAATGGCCAGCTATTCCCGCCGGATAAATCGTCCGAGAGGCTGGTATCTTGATCCGTTTCTGAGTTATCGTGATCAGTACACCCTCAGAAAAGGGAACCCTGACCTTGAACCGGAATACACTGATAGCTATGATATTACTTATTTAAGACACTTCAAAAAAGGATTTCTTTCCTTTGAAACATTTTTCAGACAAACCAATAACAGAATTGAGCGGGTACCTGAGCTTTATAATGAAAATACCATTATCATGACATTTCAGAATGTGGACAAAGACCAGTCTTTTGGTTCGGAACTAATGCTGAATATGCCTGTTACCAAATGGTTTAAATTTAATACGTCAGGTTCTCTTTATAATATGAAAATATTCACTGAAGAAAACGGAGAAGAGGTAACCCGAGAAGATATCAACTGGAGAATACGCGGAAACACGACCTTTGAAGTTGGTAAATCTACAAAAATCCAATTAACCGCATTCTATAATGGTCCTTCCATAACCTCAACGGGTACAAGGGGGGATTTCTTTATGACTTCACTTGCCGTTAGGCAGGATTTATTAAATAACCATCTGAATTTAGTTTTCAGAGTCAGGGATATCTTTGCAACCAGAGGGCATGAATCGACTACAGACCAACCCAACTATTACGTTAATATGCAACACCTTCATACTATTCCCAGAATCTCCCTTGGGGTGACGTATAAGATCAATAATTTCAAACGCAAACCGAAGAGTATGCAAAGCGAAGATGAGGGTATGGACATGCAATTTTAATATTGCTTTGATAAATAAAGTGCCGGCTAAAATCAGCCGGTTTTTTTTTGAAAAATTTATTCATCGATCGATATTTTTTTTTATTTTCATATGATTAAATTTTATTAATTTGATGATATGGAACCTCATGCTATAGCCCGCCTAAGGCGGGTCATGAAGGTTTCATATTTCCAAAAATCTGGATTATGGAGCAACAACAATCTGCTGCATTTATTGCAGCATCCTACGTAAATAATACTGATTGCCACATTTTTCTCACTGGAAAAGCAGGCACTGGTAAAACAACTTTTTTAAAGGATATTACAAGCCAGACACATAAAAACAATATTGTGGCGGCGCCAACCGGTGTAGCAGCAATTAATGCAGGCGGCGTTACACTCCACAGTTTATTCCAGCTACCATTCGGTACTTTTGTTCCATCTTCCCCGGGTCTTTTTTCAGGAAAATTGGACAATCGTTTAAACACGCCGGAATCCCTTAAAAAAAACATGAGAATTAATGCTTCAAAGCGACAATTACTCCGGGAAATGGAGTTACTGATCATAGATGAAGTAAGTATGTTAAGAGCCGATACCCTGGATGCAATCGATCTGACATTAAGAATTATCCGTAAAAACAGAAATATTCCCTTCGGCGGGATACAGTTGCTTATGATCGGTGATATGCAACAACTTCCTCCCGTAGTGAAATATGATGAGTGGCCGCACTTATCCGGATTTTATAAAAGTGCCTATTTTTTTGATGCCCTCGCTTTGCAACAATCAAAACCAGTTTACATCGAATTGGAAAAAATATACCGCCAGACAGACCAACAATTCATTGAAATTCTGGCACATCTGCGTGACAACGAATTAACAACAGAAGATATTCAGTTACTTAATGATCATTATTATCCCGATTTATCCAATAAACAAGTGAAAGGTGCTGTATTTTTAACAACACATAATAAGCAGGCAGACAGCATTAACAAAAAACATCTTGATCAGCTAAAAGGGAGACCTTTAAAATTCCATGCCAGCATCAGCGGCGATTTCCCCGAATATTATTATCCTGTAGAAGATACACTTACCTTAAAAAAAGACGCACAGGTAATGTTTATTAAAAATGATTATTCCGGAGAACAAAAATACTTTAACGGAAAAATCGGTATTGTAGATCATATTGAAAAAGATCAGGTAATTGTGCGTTTTGATGATGGAAGTGAGCCTGTTGAAGTTGAAAGCTATACCTGGGAAAATAAACGCTTCAGTATGAATCAGGAAAAAGGTGAAATTGAAGAAAAGAAACTGGGAGAATTTACGCATTTACCTTTAAAATTAGCATGGGCAATTACAATACATAAAAGCCAGGGACTTACATTTGATAAAGCGATTATTGATGTTTCCAAAGCATTTGCTCCTGGCCAGATTTATGTTGCCCTTTCCCGCCTCCGTTCTTTAAACGGACTAATACTAACCCAGGCTATTCCTACAGAAAATATAAGTGCAGACAAAAGACTGAGTGAGTTTGCTTCCAATAAACAAGGTCAAAAAAAACTAAAGGAAAATCTAAAAACTGAATCCTTCAATTATACGAAAAACTATTTGCTGAGAGCTTTTGACTTTAATGACCTGAAATATCAGTTTCAGGATCACATTAATTCTTATACTAAAAAAGAGGAACTTTCAGAAAAACAAAAACACAAAACATGGGCCATCGGATTAAAGAAAAAACTGGATGATCCGTACAGAGTATCAGAAACTTTCAAACAACAGGTCAGGCGTTTAACAATAAACCCGGAGAAAACTGATATTGACAAAATTCACGAACGTGTTGTTGCCGCCAAAGAATATTTTGAACCAATAATGACAGACTTCTCTGAGCAGATAAATCAACATATTGCGGGTTTGGGCCACAAAAAGGGAACCAAAAAGTATGTCAAAGAATTAATACGTCTTGAATCCTCTTTCTTTATGCAAGTCAGGAAGTTCTATAAAGCAGAGCAACTGATAAAATCATTGAAAAATAATACGGAGATGACCTTATCAGATATGAAAACCATCAATGCACAACTGGAGAACAAAAGAAAACACAGGGACAGCAATATTTCCATAAATCTGAAAGCGAAAAAACAGAAACCTGTAAAAGGTGCATCTGCTGCATTATCATTTGAACTTTATCAAACAAAAAAAGATATAGAATTCATTGCCAAAGAACGGAATTTGGCAGTAACAACCATTGAGGGACATCTAACACAATATGTAGCTAAAGGGAAAATTCCGGTTACTGATTTCGTAGAAAAGAATAAAATCAAACAAATCATCAAAGCAAGCAATGCTGTAAATAGCTATAGCATTAGCAAAATAAAATCGATAATGGGTGATGAATATAGTTATAGCGATATCCGCTTTGCTATGGCTGATTACCTAAGAACCAATAGCAAAACGGATAACTAAATGGTTTCAGAAAACTATTGTTTTTAATCTTTTGCAACTTTTATTGAACAACCTATTGCTTTGGTACTTTCAGTTTTTACTGGTTCACCATTAATCAATGAATTGATAGCATCAGCCAGATAGGTTTTGGTTACTTTTTCCGGGTTTTTATAATTATTATCTATAGCACCAACATAACGAACATAAAATTCATCTTTGTCCATTTCCAGCAGATAGACATGTGGTGTTTTAGTAGCTCCATATGCAGGGAAAATATTTTGCCTGGCATCCAGCAAATAGACAAAGGGATAATTCTTGTCATCCGCCCGTTTTTGCATAGCAGAATAAGAATCAGCCTGCACTATACTTGAATCATTAGGATTGATGGCAACCACCGGAAATCCTTTTGGTGAAAATTCATGATGGATGTCGATGATACGTTGTTCCCAGGCTTGTGCATATGGGCAATGATTGCAGGTAAAGATCACAACTACACCTTGCTGATCTTGATAGTCTTGCAATGATACATATTCACCATCAATATTTAACAAATTGAAATTAACAGCCTTATCTCCTGGTTCAAGGCCTTGCTGGGCTTTTACAATTAGCGTAAAGGCCATAAATACAAATAAAAAACCTGTTGCTTTTTTCATAGCTATAATTTCTGTTTGATGAATTCATTTAATTCTTTATACGTTATCCCACCCTCTTTAAAAGTCTTTTGCTCTCTTCTGTATACAACTGTGGCAGGCAAAGCACCGCTCCAGCGAGAGTCCACTTGACTTATCCACTGGTTTGCATCTGGATCATCCAACAAAAAAAGACGGCCATTCATATTATGCTTTTTTACAAATGGAATCACTTTAGTTTCCAGATATCGTGGAAAGTCGAGACTAACATAGATAAACTTAACTTTCTTATCTGAGTATTGCTGTTCAGCCTTTGTAAAATATGGCATTTCTTCTACACATGGGATACACCAGGTAGCCCAAAAGTTAATCACCCTGACAGTATCATCGGTTTTATAAAATACCGTCTCGATATCATCAAAGTTTACCGTTTTGATATCTTGTGCTTTACTATTAATTACAGAAAACAATATTATTATAATCAATCCTGCTGCACTTTTCATGCCTTGTAAACATAATATTTCATTGTTTTGTTCGATTTATAAAAATTCATTGCATTAAGCTAACTCTTTCAGAGCCCTTCTCAGCAAAAATACAGCACTCATTCTAAACTATGGATTTAAACAAAGTATGGCTCTGGCAGGGTCTTTTTATGTATTAACAGAAAATAAAGCTTTTCGGAGAGAATTCAAAGCTTAAAGTTGCTTAATTCAACAAAGCTTAATTATTGGTGAATTGCAATTTGTTTATGATAAAATTTCCATTTACTATACATCAAGTCTCAATTTGAGAAAAACAGTCCTTATACTGTATTGGTATTTTTTTGATATCCTGATTATTATATCATTGGCATGATTCATGGAATGCGATAAAAACAAAAAAACTGACCAATTATTTATACAGCATAAACATCTAAAACACAACACCATGCTAAAACGTATTGTAATTATCACAACAGTGCTATTCTTTGCAATAGCAATTAAAGCACAGGACAACAATTCAGAGTCAGTTTCAGAAACTGATCCACAAGAAAACAGTAACATTTTTCGTGGTAAAAGTCAATTGATTCAGGGAGGACTTTCATTAGGCCATTTTGGATATGGCTATTATGGTTCCAGAACGGGATTATCGCTGCCTGTAACCCTGGCTTATTAGCGCTATTTAAAAAGCAATTTCAGTGCCGGTGTGTTCGTTGGTTTCGCCAGTTACAAATACCGTTACTTTGATTATAAATATGGATGGACATACCTTGACCTTGGCGGCAGGGTATCCTATCACTTTCTGCCTCTGATAAATGAATTTCTTGATGAAGATTTTGATACGGATAAATTCGATCTTTACATCACTCTGATGCTGTTTTTTGAGAGCCGAACTTACAGCACAAATAATGATAACATTCCTATACGATATGATAATGAATTAAAAATCCTTTTGGGCAGTGTAGCTGGTATCAGGTATCATTTAACTGATAATCTTTCACTGTATGCAGAGGGAGGCCGTTCTACTTTTGGATTTGGAACATTCGGCATAACTGCTTACTTTTAAAACATTGCATTTAATTGAGTTTTATATATAGCTAATTTTATACTCTCTATAGTAGAAACTTTTAGAAGCCATTGTATGAATAGGATGGCTCTTTTTTGTTGTGCACCTCAGGCTTTGAGCGCATACATTACTTATTTGCCAATATAATATCTTATTACAAGTTTTGCAGAACAATTAATAATAATCATTTTATGAATATTCTTGTATTGAGACAAGAAAACTGTTTTGTAATTTATAATCTACAGTTCTTCGTGAATATAACAGCATAGTAGCTGCTTCAGAAAATTGTTTTTAATTATTATTTGCTTGTTGCCTTTTATGAAAATGTTTAGGGTTTCCCTTTTTGTACCAGGCAATTTCTCCACCAGCAAGATGAATTCTGGCTTCCAGGCAGGATTTACAGTCTTCCGCTTCTTCATCCAGGCAGGGTTTATTTTCATAAAGCAGATAACCTTCCCGATAGCGCACAGGGGTAATGTTAGGCATCATAACATTAGCTCCGGCCTTAAGTGCCTTTTCGCGCCCTAATGGGTCAAGGGTTTGCATCGCTGTCGTGGCCGCAATATTCACATCTTTCATTATAATTCTCAATAGTGCAACCATACGAATGCTCAGTTCCAGGCGCTCTTTTTTGGGCAGCAACTGATCTTTGTACTGATACAAAGGCGTTTGCTCATGTTCAATATAGGGTCCCATTCCTACCATATCAATATCAAAATCTTTAAAAAACAACAGGTCATCGGCAAGATGAGATTTGGTTTGAAAAGGCAAACCAATCATTACTCCTGTGCCTGTCTGATATCCTGTTTTTTGCAGAAGCTTTAACGTCTCCAGTCTTTGTTGATAGCTATGTATAGCATCATTCGGATGAATTTTGTGATACAATTCAGGATTAAAAGCTTCAACACGAATCAGATACCGCTCAGCACCAGCCTTTTTCCAACGCAGAAATGTCTCTTCCGTCTGTTCTCCCATCGAAAGTGTTATGCCCAACTCCTCTCCTGTTCGGTCTGATATTTTTTCCAACAAATTTGTTATCTGGTTGACAAACCATTTATCCTTTCGCTCTCCCGACTGTATAACCAGGGAACCATATCCCTCCTTCCAGGCAAATTCAGCAGCCTGCAAAACTTCCTCTTCATTCAGATAATAACGTTGCACTTCCCCATTTCCTCTCCTGATCCCGCAATAATAACAATTCTTGGCACAAATATTGGAAAATTCAATAAGACCCCGGAAATATACTTTATTTCCAACATATTTTTGTTTTATCTCATCAGCCTTTTGGTAGATATATTGACGCTCATCACCTTCAACAGATAATAAATAAATCAGATTATCTCTGTCAAACAACTCCTTTTCTATTATATATTTTGCATTATTCATTTTGAACACATATTATTTTCCGGCTCGAAAATAACAAAGAAATCATAAAAAAATCGCTGACAAATATGATAAATAACAGAATATTATTCCATCTTTACCGGTATCTGTTCTTGTTCTTCCTTTACTGCTTTTGATTTATTCTTATTTTTTTCCTTCGGTTGTTTTTGGTCTTTATCCTTTTGTTTTTTGAACAGATCAATGAATCGGTCAAATTCTTTTCGATAAAAAACACCTATACCTTGTGTATATGGACCCTGTTCATCCAGATAGCTTTCATTATTGTGTTGATTAAAAGCACGAAGTTTGATCTTTTCATTGATTTTATATTCCACATTAACATCACCTACAATATTTGAAGTTTCTTCACCCTTAACAGCTTGATCAGTTACTTCATTTCCACCCACCCCCACATTTGTATTAATTGACACTTTTTCATTGAACAACTGAGTGGAAAGTGCAATTTCCAGTTGTTCTGTAGAAATATCATCCCCCATGCGATAATTAACACCCACGTTAAAATCATCACTTATTTGTGACAGCCAGTTACTCAATTGACTGGAGAGGAGTTCTGTTGAGCTGGTAGCGCCAAAGCCGGAATAATCCATTGCATTACCTCCAGGCCCACCTCCAATATCAGCCGGCGGGAAAAAGCTGTTCAAGACCAACAATCCAACAAATTGCCGGTTCATTTCTTGCTGGTTAACCTGGTTAGCATTTACATATAATACAGTTCGCAATAACTGCCTGGTTATTTCATCTGCGTTTGGTAATTCAATATCCGGGGTAATTTCAGGGCTGGAAAGATTACCTTTCAAATGAATTACACAATTAACATTTCGCGGTTTCTTATACATGGCTGAGGAATCAATGTAACTAATAAGATCGTATAACCGTGCTTCAGTGCGATAAACTGCATCAATATTTAGTCTCGCATCAAAAGGATCTCCCGCCCAGGTGATTGTTCCACCCTCCTTAATATCAAATGGTTTATTGATTATATTTTCTAAACTAAAAAGATAATCTCCTTTAGTTAGCCTATAGTTTCCATACATACTAAAATCACCTCTGGTATCGACATTCAATTCAAGCTGACCGGAACCACGGGCTTTTAGAACATCCCCCACAGACTGGTCAAAGATAATCTGAACTTCAGCATCCGGTGTAGTTTCCAAATCAATATTTATTTTTACACCTTTTACATTTTCTTTACGTTCCTGTTCAAAACTAATTTGCTTTAATGTATCCTGATGTGAAGAAATAAAGGTAATGAAATCATTCTGAGCAGCCTGAGAGGAAGACGTTAACGGAATAAAAACACGTGTCCCTTTTTCAGTCTTTGCAAAAACATCAATCGATACGTCATGCGTAGGGCCGTATATTTTCACTTTTCCTGTGGCAATAGCTGAACCATAAAACATATCATTATCCGCATAAGAAGTATTCAGGACAGTGAACTTATCAGCATTGACAGTCAGGTCTAACTGAATTTCCTTGAAATTATTATGAAAGATTCTACCGCTGAGATAAGCTTTGTTACCGCTGGTAGCTGCCGAATTATTATCATTGATCCCTACATTTTCAAATACAATTTCATTGTTGTTAAATTTTACATAATCCGTAAATGAATAGCGTGTATTCAAATAATCAACTTTCATGTAAGTTCGCATAAGCTTAACTTCTCCCAATAGCTCAGGGTCTTCCATGTTTCCCTCAAAATGCATATTTCCAGAGGCAAGTCCTCTAAAATCAGATGTAAAAGCCTCCAGATATCCTGCTATGGTTTTAAGTTTGAAATTCTGCAATGTCAAATCAAAGTCAAAATTTTCCTCTTTATCGTTGGGGTAATAAAAACCTTCCACCTTTAGCGGATAAGAAACTCCTATGTTACCCCTATAGCGGATTTCCACTTTTGCAAATAGGCCATTAACACTATCCACCCAACCAGAAGTAATTAATGCATCTCCCAGGTGTTCATGATTAAATCCAATGGAATCAATGGAAAGATCAGAGATAAACGTAGGATTTTTTGTAAATATATTCCTTGCACTAAGGTTTCCGGAGATCATCCCGTCAAAATCAATTTTTCTGGAATTTGTAAAGGGATCTATATTAGACACATCCAGCTTATGAAAATTGATCGTCATTTCATCGGATGAATCTGCAGACATTACACCATTCAATTTTATTGACTGATAATCGTTACCCAGCCTGAAGTTTTTGATAGCAACATAAGCGGAATCCACTTCAATTATGGCATTATCTTTAATTTTCCACAGAGTATCATTGGTTGTAAAATACGACTGATCGAAGCGAAGCTTTTTCAAAGGCAATTCATCTAAATAAATAACCCCGGAAATATCACCTTTGTTAATATCTTTCTGGGATTTATCATCCCAATCAATATAAAAAGGAAGAGTATCTGAAGAAACAAAAGTTTTAAAGGAAAAATTATCAATTCCCAGTGTATCATTCACCTGAATCCTTTGAGCCAGTAGCTGTAAACCCATTTTTTTATTATCCAAATCATTAACAGTAATATCATTAATTCTCACCATTCCAGCATTCAAAAAGTTCATTCTGCCATTTAGGTTAATTTTCTGCTGATCAATCATAATCCTTCCTTCAATATTAGCACCTGAGGCCAGACGAATATCTGGGAAAAAAACAGAAGTTAGATTGTCTGTATTATGCAGTTTAAGCTCGAAATCTATGAATCGTTCATTATCCTGATGTTGTTTAACAATTCTATTTCGGACAGTTTTATCGGCCACAGCAGGAAATTCATTTTGGATTAAATAGCCCAGGTCATCTGCCAAATCTGCAAAATTAAATTTACCTTCTGCAGTAAAATCTGCAAAATCCGACTCCAGACTTATTCTATGATGTTTTTCTTTATCGCTCAGAATATTCAGCACCAGTTGTTCCATTATCACTTCATCTTCTTTTTCCTTCCAACGGGTATCATTTACAATAACAAATCCCTGAAGATTATCAAAATTACTACCAGCAAGCTGCATTTTGATATTTGTTGATAGCACTGGCATTTTCCTGCTTTCATCATCAATTAATCCAATTGCCTTTATATCTGCAACAGGCACATTTATTTCCGCCGTGTACTGAGGCTCATTCTGGCTAAAATCAACTCTGCCTTTAATATAAGCCTGCAGTTGTTGTGATACAATGTCTACATTTCCATCAAACGAAAGCTTGTCATACAATCCGTTGATTTGCACATTTCGATACCAGCGCCGGTTTATCATAGCAGAATCAATAGTGACTTTCATATCTGCCTTTGCATACTTATCAAGTCCCGTTCCATCAACAAAAGCTGAAAAGCCTATATATCCAAACACATCACTTCCCATTACTTTAGCTAAATTAAAATTCCGGGCTTTCAAGTTTCCTTTGTATTTATACTTTTTATTGTGCGGCTGTTGTTTAACATCCAGATCAGTAATAATATCTCCTGCCGCTGTTGTAAAAACGGCTCCCGCGTAAAAATCATCTGTTTTTCCTCTTAGATGTCCACTGGCTCTGATATATTCCAGGTTATAAACCTGAGTAGGCAGTTTTACAGGATTGCCGGAAAATACCGCTATCAGTTTTCCCATTTTCCGCGGGTTAACATAAGCAGAAGTTATATCCATATCCATATTTGCATCAGCAATTTTTCCGGGGTCCTCTAAAATGGCTTCTCCATTAAAGCTGGCGTAGGGCAATGCTTTAAATTCAAAGTCTTTTAACTTTAGCCGTTTCAGTGTACCGGTAATATTACCGCTCAAAAATACCGTATCCTGTAACATATCAAGGTTGCCATATAGAGATGAGAACTCAGACGGTATCACAGCTAAGCTGTTCACTAATGCTTTTATAGATATATCATTTTTAAACGGTTTTGAAAGCTGGCTCAGCGAATCCATTTTCAGTTGCAATGATAGTGAAGCATTAGACTGCATGGTTTGAAGCTTCATCTCCTGAATGCTAATCCTGTGGTCTGAAAATCCTGCATTCATTTCGAGGTGCTTCAGAGTAAAAAGCTCTGCGCTTGAAAAATTCATTTCATTCAGCAAAGCTCCTATACTGTCTTGTGTTATCAAAACATTTCTGACAGCTACATTAAGATTCCGGAGATTGATTTCATTTATTTCCTTTGAGATATAACCTGAGTATCTTAATAATGAATTTTCAATAGAAAAACGATCGCAGTATATATTATACGTATCACCAGAAGGTGGCTCATCGGTGGAAAAATAATCAACTATAAAATCTATATTGCTGCGAGTAGAATCAATCTGACTGTAATAAATTTCAGCACCGGAAATAACAATATTGCCCAGATTTATCCTGCGTTTTTTTTGTTGAAATTTATTGAGTTTGACTTTTAACTTATCAAATGCAGCTATCTTATTACCCTGTTGATCGTAGAGCAAAAAGTCTTTCAATACAACCTCTCCCGAATAATTAAAATAAAGACTGTTGATGGAAATTTCCGTATCCAGTTCGTTGGAAAAATAAGTGGCGACTTTATGCACAATGGCATCCTGAATAAAGCCAATACGAACTACTCCTGCCAATAGTACCGGCAGCAAGATGATGGCTAACATCACATAAAGCAGTATTTTATAAAACTTTTTAATTGTTAAGCTGGTTGTTAATTTAACATAGTTTACTTTTGCAAACGCAAATTCAGATTGAATGTTCTATTCAATTACAAAAATAAGATAATGCAACCAAATATCGACATATATATTTTAGGAATTGAATCCTCTTGTGATGATACTTCCTCTGCAGTAATCAAAAATAATAAAATCCTTTCTAATAAAATTGCCAATCAGGGAATCCACAAGGAATACGGCGGAGTAGTTCCTGAACTGGCCTCCAGGGCGCATCAGCAAAATATAATTCCGGTTGTAGACAGTGCCCTGAAAGAAGCGGGGATCAATAGCAATCAATTATCAGCTATTGCTTTTACGAGAGGTCCCGGCTTGTTGGGATCGCTGCTTGTAGGTGTGAGTTTTGCCAAAGCTTTTGCCATGGGATTGAACATCCCAGTAATTGAAGTCGATCACCTGGATGCTCATATCCTGGCGCACTTCATCGACAACGGAAGTCCGGCTCCTTCCTTTCCTTTTTTATGTCTAACAGTATCGGGTGGACATAGCCAGATCGTTAAAGTGAACAGCCCCGGGAATATGGAAATTATTGGCAAGACCATTGACGACGCTGCCGGTGAAGCGTTTGACAAAGCAGCCAAGATTATGGGTCTTCCTTATCCGGGAGGACCGGTAATTGATAAACTGGCCAAAGAAGGTGATAAAAACCGGTTCTCCTTTGCCAAACCTAAAATACAGGGGCTTGATTACAGTTTCAGTGGTTTAAAAACTTCGATTCTTTACTTTATCCGGGACGAGCTTAAAAAAGATCCGGAGTTTATAGAAAAAAACAAAAAAGATTTAAGCGCATCCATTCAGCATACAATAATCGATATATTGCTAAGCAAACTAAAACGTGCATCCAGGGAAACCGGCATTAAAGAAATTGCAATAGCAGGAGGCGTTTCAGCCAATTCAGTTTTACGGGAGGCTTTGCAACTTGAAGCAGAGAAGCAACGATGGAATTTCTATCTGCCGGAATTTCAGTTTAGCACTGATAATGCCGCGATGATTGCCATAAGTGGTTATTTTAAATATTTGGATAATCAGTTTGCAGAGATCGATATCGCACCTTATGCGCGGCGTTAATTCATTCAAAGAACAAAGTTTCTTTGTATATTTGTCCGTATGTGGAATTCTTTAAAAAACGGATACAAAACCTATTTAAAGTTGGAGCGGAATATGTCCGAAAATTCCATGCTGGCTTATTTACGTGACATTAATCATTTCACTGTATTTTTAACCGATTATGATCCTGAAATTACGGTAAGAGAGATCAATTCATCACACTTAAGTGAATTTATCAGGCATTTGCATGAAATGGGAATCGCTGCAAATTCCCAGGCGCGAATTATTTCAGGTATTAAAAGTTTTTTCCGGTATTTGATAGTGGAAGATGTATTGAGCAATGACCCGACAGACTTGCTAGAATCTCCGAAAACTGGCCGAAAGCTTCCCGACATTCTGAGTTATGAAGAAATCAAACAACTAATGGATGCTATTGATATGAGCACAACCGAAGGAGAGCGAAACAAAGCTATTTTGGAAACCCTTTATGGATGTGGATTGCGTGTTAGTGAACTCGTAAACATGAAACGGTCAAACTTGTTCTTTGAGCAGGGATTTGTGCGTATTATTGGTAAAGGAGACAAAGAACGCCTTATTCCTATCGGCCCTCATGCTCAAAAACACATCCAGTATTATGTTGATCACGTGCGAACGCAATTGACTATTGCTCCCGGCCACGAAGACTTTGTATTTCTCAATCGTCGGGGAAAACAACTGACACGTGTTATGATTTTTACGATTATCAAACAATTGGCCAACAAAGCTGGAATAGAGAAAAGCATCAGCCCGCATACCTTTCGTCACAGCTTTGCGACACATCTTGTGGAAGGTGGTGCAAATCTAAGAGCTGTTCAGGTAATGCTGGGACATCAGTCTATCACAACAACAGAAATATATACCCATCTCGACCGTAATTTTCTTCGTGATACTATCCGGGACTACCATCCAATGAGTGGAAAAAAATAACTAAAAAACATACCATTCACAGCTCACTTATATCAAACAAACAAGCAGTTAAATGATTAAAATAGCAACACCAAACCTGCCCAACAGGAATTAATGGACAGACACTATTTATACCATTCTACTTCTCCTTTTTCATTGATAACAACACCCCAGTTGACCGATATAAGCCGGTCATTTTTAAAGTAAAAATCAATTAGTGCATCATCAAAAGATACTCTACGTTCACCCCATATTTCGTTATCAGTATCAATATTCTTGTAATTATTCTCTTTCATCAGATCGATGATTTCATCCTCGGTAAGTTCAAAGATTTTTTGTCCGAAGAGCGATGTTTCGGGGTTGTCAGTTTCACAGGCAGCAAAGCGGGCTGTATTGTCACCTTCAAAGAATAAAGAGAATCCTTTATCAATATAATCCCATAATATGGTACTCATACTGTCTTCCTCATCATCAACAACTTCGGTGGTATCAGGATCTCCGAGATAATCCAGTACTTGTTGATCGGAAGCCGTAAAATCCAGTTCACCGAATCCTTTTCCAGGACGTATCTCTAATGTAAGCTTTTTCATGCTTTAATGATTATTTTTTGATTAATAATAGAGTAAATATCAGATAAATATACAATGGAAATTTTAAAAAACCAAAAAAAAATTATTTGAATGGAGAATTCGGTTCACGTGCCATATGCTTATAAACGATTTTGTCCATCATTCGGGGGAAACATTTATTTAGCAGCACGGTCATTTTCCCTTCCCTTGTCAGAATAAGTTTTCGTTTACGCTTAACCACAGCTTTATAAATATGGTGTGCTGCTGCTTCAGCAGACATCATTTTATCCTCATTACGTGGTGTTTCACCTTGTTGTGAGCCATCAGCCACCAGGGCCGTTTTCCGGATATTTGAAGAAGTAAAACCCGGACAAGCCAACAACACATGTAATCCCTGTTTTTGAGTTTCCACACGTATAACATCCAAAAAGCCATGTATGGCTGACTTACTTGCTGAATAGCCAGCTCTTCCGGGAAGCCCCTGAAAACCTGCTACCGAAGAAACACCTACAACCGAACCTTTACTTTTCAGCAAATAAGGAAAAGCAAAACGAGTACATTGTAACGTACCCCAGAAATTAACATCCATAACTTTATGTATAACCTTCAAATCCAAATCCTGAAATAATGCACGCATAGAAACTCCTGCATTGTTGATCAGTACATCTATTTGGCCGTAACCTTCAATGGTTTTTTCAATCAGCTGTTTGCAATCCGCCTCCCTGCTAACATCTGTTTTAACAAATGCTACTTCTCCACCATTGCTTTTGATTTCTCCAGCTATTGTTTGCAACAGATCTTCCCGGCGGGCTGCCATCATAACTTTCGAACCATGCGCAGCGAACTCTGAGGCAAGGGCTTTGCCTATTCCCGAAGAAGCTCCCGTTACAATTACAACTTTATCCTTCATATCCTGATGTTTGCTACAAGTATAAGTCAAAAATACATGTTTTTATGCAAATTATGAATTTATTTATTGATATGATTTTTAAAATAAAAGAAGTTAAGCTATTCTATGCCTGTTGGCCAAAGAGTTGTGATTTTTCCTGTATTTTTTCATGAAAATTTCTTGCAAAGTAAAAAAACGTATTTATCTTTGCACCCGCGTTTGAGGGAACGTCCTCAAAAAACCAACAATCCGATTCTGTAGCTCAGTTGGTAGAGCATCTGCCTTTTAAGCAGAGGGTCCCGAGTTCGAGCCTCGGCAGAATCACAAGGGTCCCGAGTTTCCGCCTGAGGCGGAGCAGAATCACAAGCGTCCCAAGTTTCCGCCTGAGGCGGGAGCAGGATCAAAAGTATCAAGCCGTTACAACATGTAGCGGCTTTTTTATTTTTTGGATTTATTTTCAGCTAAGCAATATGTTTTGCCCGGTTCGCTCAACACATCTAACATTAGAATGATAGCTCAGTTGGCGGAGCATTCCGGGTTTACCGGAAGGGTCCCGAGTTTCCGCCGAGGCGGAAATCTCCCAGCGAGTATGCACTAGTTTTGCCTGTCTTAGAAAAAAAAATCTACGGGAGAAGCGAACATAGAAATGATGTCGGCCTATACCCGTCATTCATGAACCTGAACGCAAGCATGCCAACACTGCAAGACAGGGCGATCATCTACCTGCTTCACGAGAATGAGAAAAAGCGACTCGGAGAGAACTCGACAGACTATTATCCGCTGGATAAAGTGACACATACCATCACCCAAAACTTATAAATAAACACCTTCAATGAGGCTCATTTTTCGGAAGCCGCCAGCCAAGCCGGGGTTTTGCCTGGTTTATTTTTATTCATCAGTAAATCAATCCAAAGTGCCACAAGGGAATAATATTTCCAATTCCATATTCTATATCATCTTTTACCACATAAGCATTTTTTAAATCTTTTATTTGCTTTTGAGTTTTATTCTTTCCTCCAACCTCAAAAGTTTTGTCATCAAATGAAAAATCTCCACTAGCGGATGAATAAACCTTGTGTTTTGCTTTTAACTGGTTTATAAAAAAGGTTTCTCTCAAAGTCCCAATATTGATGTCTTTTCCATCTAATGCATAGCTTAAGTTGGTATTGCTCAAATATATTTTTCTTACCTTACCCAATGACCTTATACCTTTTGTCTTATCCCGCAATTGAACGATTATTCCTGCTTTCTCAAGAAGAGAAAAATAATCCGGCAATGTATTTCTTGAGACCCCAATCATATCAGCGATTTTTACATAATTTGGTTTAAATGGTACATTTTCAGCAATAATCTGTAGTAATTGCTTAATTTTGTCTATCGTTGCCGGCCTCATATCCATATACTTTGGAATATCTGTTTCTAAAACTGCATTAATCACTCCACCCAACCTTACCACGTAATCATCTTCCTTATAGAATGGATAATAACCCTTTTCCAGATATCTTTTAAAATATAAAAGCGGAGTTTCCAGCTCGGGATCCACCTGATGATTCAGAACAGACTTCAACTCCAAAGGTTTTAGAGTCAATCCTTTTTCAAAGTTTAAATATTCTCTGAAAGATAAGCCATTTAAAAAATACGGTACTACGCGTCTACTTAAGTCTCCAAACCCCTTATAAATATCAATTAGTGAACTTCCGCTAAACACAATGTTCATATCCGGATAACTATCATAAATATTTTTAATTTCTTGTGACCAATTTTTGTATTTGTGAACCTCATCAAGATAAAGATTTCGTATTCCGTGTTTATATAAAGAATCAGCAAGCTCAATTATACTATGTCTGGAAAAATACACATTATCAACCGATGCATACAAACTGTTTTCAACTTTTTGGGATAAAACTATTCTTTGTAGCATCAAAGTAGTTTTACCAGTACCTCGTGCACCGGTAATAGCGATTAATC
>JAIPAE010000102.1 GCA_021740245.1 Bacteroidales bacterium
GTTATCAGGCTTGTATATTAGCAGAAATGGGAGCAAAAGTGTTTTCAATAGAACGGCACCGAAAATTATATCTTAAAGCTAAAGAAATCCTGCAGAATTTTAATTATCGCATCAAGCTTTTTTACAGTGATGGATATAAAGGGTTACCTACATTTGCGCCTTTTGATAAAATGATCATCACTGCTGCTGCGCCTTATATTCCTCAAACATTAACAGATCAATTGAAAGAGGGTGGCATTATGGTTGTTCCTGTGGGCGAGGCCGGCACACAAGTTATGAAAACAGCTGTGAAGCGTCAGGAGGGTAATCTGGAAGAGAAAGAGCATGGATTATTTAAGTTTGTACCTATGCTGCCTGATAAATCAGATGATTGAAGATGATAATTATTGTTTTGTACTTGAAACTTTTACCATTACTGATCTGACAATTTTCCTGGCTGATGTTACCGTAGATAAATCTTTATAAATTTTCCCGTTTTCTCCTGCATAGTGCGCATGGCCTGTGGCCTTCATTGAATAAACAGTGTCCGTTTCTGCAGGATTGATAATTGTGCTGTAAATAATTGCTGGCTGACCGGAGGTCATGTATGCTTTGTTGTCGGGATGCTTTGTATTGGTCCAGTACTCATTAAAATCGAAAGGCTGGTTCAGTTCCATCATGATTCTGGTGGGGCCGGATAATGGTTTATCAGTTCTGGTTTTTAAAATAAAACTGTTAAGAGGTGTAGCTCCGGTGTAAGTGTCTGCGACAGGGTTTTCAGGTGTAGGCAGATGATAGCCAAATTTATTCTTTTCCTTGTGGCTTTTATGTGCCCAGACTGGAAGAGCAGCCGGACGCTGAATCTCTCCGGGCTTCCAGTGTCCGCTTTCTGCTTTTCCGTGCTCGAATACGCCGTTACCAATTGACCGGGCAACAAACAGTGTCTGTATGTATTGCCCGCTAATATCTTCTATCCAGAATGCCATCAAAGCATGGCTATGAGTCGGCCCGGCAGTGAATTTGATATTTAATAATGTTCCTGTGGCACTTGCATTTTTCTCAATGCTTTTAAAGTTTGGCTCGGATGATTTTTGTTCTGTTGATTTGCATCCATAACTTATTACGAATATGATCAACATGATGCCTGTTATAATGCGTTTTACTGTCATGGGTTTTGTATTAAAGATTAAATCTCAATCATGATACCAATGGTTGGTAAAATAGTACCTGATGTTGAACTAAGTCTCTTTAAGTCATAGCGTGAAATGCCATTATCATTAATTATGATGGGTTTTCCATTATCAAGCTTTCGTACCAGATTAGGCTCAGTTTCCGCCTGGTAATTATAAGCATTCTGAATATCCAGATAAAGCATCAGTGACCAGTTATCAAAATACCAGGCTTTATCAACGCGAATATCAAGTTGCTGAAATCCTTCAAGTCTTTTCTGGTTTAATCTGCTGTAATCTATTACTCCTCCACTACGAGAGTCCCATGCTTTCTTAATAGAGGATTGCCGGATATCCCATGGTGTATAAGGTGCTCCTCCCACATAGCGAAATTTGATCCCGATATCCCAGTTGTTCTTCAGTTCTTTACGCAGGGTTAAATTTAACAGGTGGATATTATCCCATGAAGATGGTGAATATTTGCCATCGGGGGCTTTAAATTCGCTTCTTACATAAGTATAAGAGAGGATAGCATTTAAATCCAGAATTGTGGATCGATCACGAGCCAGTAATTCGATCCCGTAAGCACGGCCTTCGGAAATGCTTTTTACTGCAACATCGCCAACCCTTCCAAAGTCTGCTCCTTTGTTTGCTAATGAAATAGAGTCTTTTAACGAAAAGGGATAATCAGAATATTTCTTGTAGAACCCTTCCAATGTTATTTTTGCATCCTTTTGCGGATACCAGGCAAGGCCTGCAACTATGTGGTCTGCTGCAATATATTTCAGATTATTTTGTTTATTGACCAATTCTCCTTCATTATTCTTGTATCCCAGTGTTGTATATGCAGGAAGTTGATAAAAGCGTCCGGTGTTGAAATTAAGAGACAATTCCGGATATAGATCGTAGGAAGCTGAAAAACGTGGCGAAAACTGTTCAAACATATTATTCATTGAACTGGAGTAATCCGTGGCATCCATCCTTGTGCCAAAAGAAAGCGTTAGCCTGTCCTGTAAAAATTTACGACTAACCTGGGCAAATGTTTCCCATTTAAATAACTTAAGACTTGATTGATATTCCAAGTTATCTAGGCCTGTTTCAGGAGTATATATCTGCTGAAAAAAATCATTGAAATACTTGGCATATTCCAAACCGGCACCGTATATTAATTTGAAGTCACCGCGTCGCTCATTCTGTTCGAATCGTAGTTTGTTTTCTATTTCCTGGGATGTGAAATCTAGTATTTTATTCTTATTTTCATTATTCTCAGGATATTTATAGGCACTGTTATCCAGCATATTGCGTGATAGATAAACAGAACTGTATCCATTTTTACCATAATGCCTGTAAATGGCACCAATTGTATAATTCCATTGTTCATTAACAGGAGTTTCCCGTAAAATGTATCGTTGAGATTCATCAGGATTTTCAATGTCTGTATTTAGAGAGAATTCATCAATAGCGCCCAGCCCTATAAAAGAAAGTTCATTCTTTTTATTGAGGCGTGTTTTTGTTTTAAACTGAAAATCATTATAAACAGGTAAAAAAGGAAGCCCGATAACATCGAAAAGGAATTGGAGATAGGATCTCCGTGCGGAAGCGATCATAGTTGTTTTTTCTCCTATGGGACCATCCACTGTTAATGCCAGGTCACTGGCGCCCAGTGTAGCTCTTGCTGAAAATGCCTCTTGATTCCCGTTGATCTGCCTGAATTCTAAAACCGAGCTTAAAGCACCGCCGCGATTTGCCGGAAATGCTCCGGCATAATAGTCAACCTCGCGTATAAAATCAACGTTAATAATACCAACAGGACCGCCCGATGCTCCCTGAGTTGCAAAATGATTGAGGTTAGGGATTTCTATACCATCCAGATAGAAACTGTTTTCTGAGGGACTGCCTCCGCGAACGATGACATCATTGCGGAATGAAACACTGGAAGCTACACCGGGAAAAGCTTGTATTACACGCGAAATATCACGGTTGGCTCCAGGATTCTTTTCTATTTCTGATACAGTCAATGTACGCATACTCACCGGACTTTCATCTTTTTCTTTAAATGGCGAAACTTCTACAACTACCTCTTCGAGCTCTTGTGATTTTTGCTCCATTGGTATATCAATATTTACTGTTTTGGCATTGGTTAGCTGAAATTCTTCGGTTATTTTGCTTTCGTATCCTACTGAAGATGCTTTTAAACGGTAAAAACCAGGTTCTATACCTGTGAATGTGAAGTTGCCTTCAAAATCTGATGTGGAACCAATCTGGGTGCCTGATATGATGATGTTGGTAAACGGAAGAGGTTCGTTAGTGCTTTTGTTAAAAACACGTCCTTTTATAGTTCCGCTCTGGCCATAAAACTCAATAACCAGTGAAATGAATATGGTAAATACTAAGAATGATCGTCTGTACATGTCTTCTTCTCATGGTTTTAATTTAAAAATAACATTTTAAAATGAATTATGTTTAAGCAATTAATATTAATTCTAAACAAAAAGGTGTTAAATCCTGTGTAAGTACATGGGAGTAATTATGAAATATGGCAATTACAGTGTATTTTATAGTGATCAGATTATGAAA
Source organism: Bacteroidales bacterium (assembly GCA_021740245.1). GTDB lineage: Bacteria > Bacteroidota > Bacteroidia > Bacteroidales > PWNQ01 > PWNQ01. The sequence continues at coordinate 3,726 of JAIPAE010000102.1, forward strand.
ACGTTAAAATTACAACACAAAAAAAAAAAATCAAAACTGATCAATGATTTTGGTGTAAACTAAATTCTGTTCATCTTGTTAACTCTTTTAAAGATTTTAACGTATGGAAATATTTTTTGAAAAGAATAAACAGGTATTTGCAAAAGATGGTCTATTTACGATCAAGACAGATCAACCTGAAGAGGCAGGAGGGGATAATCAATATCCGGAACCTTTTAAGATGTTTTTGTCCTCGCTGGGTACATGTGCAGGAGTCAACATTAAAAATTTTTGTGATGAGCGGGGGCTGGATGCTTCACAAGTTAAACTTGAACAAAAAATGAAATATCATCCTCACAAGAAGATTATTAGTGAATTTAAATTGAAAATTCACATACCTGATGATTTTCCTAAGAAATATGACAATGCACTTATTAAATCAGCAGAATTATGTGCAGTGAAACGTCATTTGCGGGATGATATTACGGTAAAGTCTTATGTTATCCGGGAATAGTGAATTACACCGGTATTTTTTAATGTAAGTGAAAGGGCTAATTATTGTGTCCGGTTAATTTTATATTAGCCGGACACAGTATAATTTCAAATGGAACGTGTTTAATTATTGTCGTGCATTTCTAATTGAGCTTCCAGCAGGGCAATTTCCCTTTTTGTTTTATCTATTTTTTCCTGGAACTCTTTCTTTAGAACATCAGCATTTTTAGTGTTAGCGAGAAAACCGGTATTATTTTCCCACAACTTAACATCCTCTTTGAGTTTGTTGATTTTATTTAACATATTATTTCGTTCTTTTCTGAGCTGACGGTCACCACCCGGCATTTCTTTCAAATTTTCAACATGAGACTTATATTGAGCGGAATTTACTTCAGCATTGGATATGCTCAATTCATTCATATGCTTATTAATGATATCCTGATATTCCTTTTGAATGGAGTCTTTTTGTTCGAGGGGTACAAAACCTATACTCATCCATTCTCGTTGAAAACCTTTTAAAACTTTAAGATTTTCGGTTTTGTCATCGCCAAAATCTTGATTTTTAATTCTTTCAATCAGTTCTTTTTTCTTGTCAAGGTTTTCTTTTTCTTTTTCTTTCTGATTTTTGAAATGTTCCTCTTTAGCATTGAAGAATTTATCATTAGCAGCCCTAAAGCGTTTCCATAGTTTATCAGAGTGTTTGCGGGAAACCGGCCCTATTTTTTTCCATTCCTTTTGAAGGTTGATCAGGTCACGGGTTGTCTTTTTCCAGTCTGTGCTGTCCTGAAGTGCTTCAGCTTCCATACAAAGATTAAACTTCCGGTTATAGTTATCGCGTTGTTCTTCTTTCAGAACTTTAAAAAAATCTTTCTTATTGTCAAAAAAAGTATCTACGGATGTTTTAAAACGGTTCCATATAGATTCATTGTATTGCCGCGGGACAAATCCTATCGAACGCCATACTTTCATCAGTTCTTTAACTTCATCACTTGCTTTATTAAAATCTTTTACGGTTTTGAATTCTTTTTTCAGAATATTTTCCATTTTTTCACAAAGAGCTGTTTTGGCATCCAGATTCTTCTCTTGCTCTTTTTCCAGATTTTCATAATGCTGTCTGCGCCGATCGTGGATTTTTTCTGTCGCACTTTTAAAACGGTTCCAGACTTCATCTTTTTTGTCTCCCGGGACAGGTCCTATCTGACGGTATTTTTCGTGTAATTGTTGAAGTTCTTTAAATGATTTATTGACAGAGGGCTCAAGAATCAATTCCTCGGCACGTTCGCAAAGTTCTATTTTTTGTTCCAGATTCTTTTTAAGGTCAAGATCACGTAGTTCTTTATTAATTTTAACTTTATCAAAAAACTTTTCTACCAGAAAATGATAATTTTTCCAAAGCTCATTGACTTCTGATTTGGGAACCATGCCAATTTCTTTCCATTTTTCCTGTAGTGCTTTGAAATCGTCATAGGTCTTTTTTAGCGTCTCTTCAGAGTTTATCAGTTCTCTCAACT
>JAIPAE010000103.1 GCA_021740245.1 Bacteroidales bacterium
AACAATGAAGTAGTTAAATTGCTGGCATTTATATTTTTAAAATCCGTTTGATCAGTATAAGACTGATTATTGTTCTTTAACAGGTTTTCAGATTCTGCCTTTTTTTGCAGTAACTGCCAGGCCAGTTTACTTTCTTCATCGTTATATATGTTGTTCGCTTTGTTTTTATCCGAACTATGGTTATTATTTTCTTTATCGGCATTATAGATTCCGGAAAGCACCAAACCGTCTTTATTTTCATTCCCCGGAACAGTATTATTTGAAGAATTTGATTCAGTTTCGTTTGTATTTGCTGATATTACATTCCCGTCATTATTTATGTATGTGTTATTTTTACGCTGGCTATGATCATTGATTAAATTGTCACTTTGCTTTTCTTCAGTAGAAGCAATTTTATTTTCATTATATTTTTTTACTTTCTTTTTATCATCAACCTGAGCAGGATTTTGTTGCGCATTGTGTAATGAAAAAACTTCTTTTCGCAGGTCGTAACGTGCCTTTATATTGTCAGGATTTCCATCTCCGAATGATCCGGCAAAAACAAAAAAACTGACAACAAATACAGAAGAAACAAAAACCCAAAACCATACACGTCTGGAAATATTGTACAGGAATAGTTTTCTTTTAATTTTTTCCCAAACATTTTTTGAAGGAGCTTCCGGCTTGAAACCCTGCATTAGATCTTTAACTAGTTCATCAATATTTTTATTATTTTCTGCCATAATGCTCCTTTCCCTTTATAGCCAATAATTTATCTCTTAGCATACGCCTTGCTTTTGCCAGTTGTGTTTTAGAAGTATTAATGGAAATTCCGAGTTTATCCGATATTTCTCTATGTTTATACCCATCAATAACATATAAATTAAAAACTGTTCTGTATCCTTCCGGTAAATCCCGGATTACTTCTAATATCTGTTGTTGTGTATATTCTTCATTTATATAAATATCTTGCTCATCATCAGCAGGTAAATCGCCCTCATACTCAGCAAATTGTATTTTATTTTTGCTTCGTAAAAAATTCAAAGCTGTATTTACCATAATACGATAAATCCATCCTGACAACGATCCTTTCCTATCAAACTTATCAATATTTTTAAAGACCTTAATAAATCCTTCCTGTAAAACATCTTCAGCCTCAGCCATATTTTTCACATACCTCAGACAAACTCCAAGCATAGTAGCAGCATGAGCTTCATAAAGCTTTTTCTGAGCCCCTGCTTTTCCTTGCCGGCAACCTTTCAGGGTTTTCTCTTCCCACTTTGTTAGACCTGAGTTTTTAGTATGATGCAAAATAGTCTGTTTGGTTGTCTGAATTCTTATATAAATTGCTTTTTTTGTATGTGTCAAAGATAGTCATAAATTACCTTAGATTCAAGAATATTAGAGGAAGGCCTTTTGTTTTGACCTGAAAAAACAAAGATATTATTAATAAATATATCCCCCTGTATCCTTTTCTTTTTCCACATCTAAAGCAAGTACTATTCTATTAACAAAATTGAAATAGGAAATGATCATGGTAGCATCCAGAATAGCACGATCATTCCAGCCTGCTTGTTTTAGGGGTAATGTAATATCTTGCTTTTTAGAAATAACGGGATTCTTTGTCAATTGTTGTGCATACTGACATAAGGCTTTTTCCGCCGGTTCCAGTTCCACTGAGTGATAATCTTTTTGAAAAGCCAGTGCTTTCTCCTGGTTTTTCCAGTAGTGCATTACAGCATGCAAATGATGCTGTTGACAGTATTTGCAGCCATTTTCCCGGGAAACAACCACTGCAATCATCTCTCTTTGTACACGTTTAAGGGGTGAATTCCCAAACATAATCGTCATATAAAGGTCCATATGATCAACAATGCTTTGCGGATTCAAACTTTGAATTTTGTGTACTTCAGCTAATTTTCCCCTTGACTTCACTAAATCATCATAAATTCTTTTTAGATCACCTGTGGCTTTATGATGTGGTATGATTTCTATTCTTGGCATAATCGTTTTTTGCGAAAATAGAAAAAAAGACTTTCAATATCATCAATAAATATTGAATAAAACACATACCGTTATGGCATTCAATGATCTGTTTATTCAGAAGTTCTCATCTGCAAGGCTTGCGAAGCAAATGGGGCTTAACGGTCAATCACACATTATCATTCCAGACCTTTTGACCATTTTGGAAATTACTAAAGTCGGAACAAACTAATTCTTTACCTTTGTGGCACCAAAAAAATGTTTATCATGACCCACAATCAGGTGAGAGTAAGATTTGCGCCAAGTCCTACAGGGCCGCTTCATATAGGCGGAGTACGAACAGCACTTTACAATTTTCTGTTTGCCTGTCAACATAATGGCAGCATGATTTTACGTATAGAAGATACGGACCAGAATCGTTTTGTAGAAGGTGCTGAAGATTATATTATAGATGCATTAAAATGGTGTAAAATTGAATTTGATGAAGGAATACATCAAGGCGGAAATTACGGCCCATATCGTCAATCGGAACGGAAAGATATCTATCACCGGCATATACAACAACTCATCGCCAGCGGCAAGGCTTATTATGCTTTTGATACTCCTGACGAACTGGAAATAATGCGTGAAAGTTTGAAAGCCCGTGGTGAAACAAATCCCAAATACGACTATCAGGTAAGGGCCGAAATGAAAAACTCCCTATCGCTGAGCGGCGAAGAAGTTGAAAAATTAAAAGCAGCCGGAACCCCTTATGTGGTGCGCTTTAAAATGTCTGAGAATGAAATTGTCGAAGCAGATGACATTGTTCGTGGTAAGATCAAGGTAAATACTGCTACACTTGATGATAAAATCCTTTTAAAAACAGATGGCATGCCTACATATCATCTGGCAAATATTGTGGATGATTATCTAATGAAGATCAGTCATGTGATCCGTGGCGAAGAATGGTTGCCTTCGCTTCCTCTGCACTATATGCTGTACGAAGCTTTTGGCTGGGAACCCCCAAAGTTTGCGCATTTACCGCTGCTGCTCAAACCGGAAGGTAAAGGAAAATTAAGCAAACGTGACGGAGACCGCCTGGGCTTTCCTGTTTTTCCTACGCAATGGATTGATCCTAAAACCGTTGAAGAATTCAATGGATACAGAGAAGATGGATATTTACCCGAAGCTTTTATCAATATAATTGCTATGCTTGGCTGGAACCCCGGAACTGAACAGGAAACTTTTTCAATGCAGGAAATGATCAAAGCATTTAATCTTGAAAAGGTACAGAAAGCTGGAGCACGCTTTGACCCTGAAAAAGCCAAATGGTTTAATCATTACTATATCCAACAAAAAAACAACGATGAACTTGCAGATTCTTACCTTACTATATTAAAAAAACATGGCCATACCACTTCAAAACAACTGGCAAAACGAATTGTAGAGCTGATAAAAGAAAGAGCCAATTTTATACATGACTTGTGGAATCAGTCGTGGTTTTTCTTTGAATCGCCCAAGGAGTTTGATGACAAAACCATCAAAAAGAAATGGAAGCAGGATACACCTGAGATTCTAAAGGAATTGCGCTCTTTATTGGAGGCTGTAGAAGATTTTACATCGGAAAATCTGCAAAATCAAACCCATGCTTTTATAGAAGACAAAAAACTGGGATTTGGAAAAGTAATGGTACCTTTACGTATCTGTTTAGTAGGCAAAGCTGCCGGTCCTGATTTGATGGAAATGATGGAGATATTAGGCAAAGATGAAATATTAAAGAGAATTGATTTTGCATTAAACAATATTCAAAAAGAACATAATAACTAAGGATTAATTGGTTTTTCGGCTTTCAAGCACTTTCTGTATCTTTGCAGCTTCTGCTTTTGCTTTTGCCTTTTCAGTATAGAATAACCTGTAATATTTTTTATCAGAAAAGTGAAGGTTCACACTCCATTGTTGTTTTTTTCTATGTATGCAAACATCAGCATATTCTATGCCATCCATAAAAATCCATTTGCCGGATTTCAATGAACGGATAAAAATTACTTTTCTGAATCTGTTATTTTTAAAATCTATCTCTACCCCTTCTTTCACAGACCAAAATCCAATAGCAAGAATAAAAAGCAAAATACCGATCCCGAAATTATGGACAATAACTGCAACACCCATAATCAAAAACAAAGTTCCGGATACAATAAAACTAAACGGAGTTTTATGGGTTTTGTAAAAGTAATAATCCATGTTTTTCAAAAGGTTTTATCAGTTTCCATCTGCTCGGGGATTGCTATATTGTCCAGTTTCTTTCTCCAATCCTTGATAAATTCATAATATCTTTCCAGGTTATTTGAATCAACAGGTTCAGCAGGTGGCGATTCAACTTTAAGCGGATTTACAGGGGAGCCATTCCTATAAAAACGAAAATCCAAATGAGGCCCGGTTGATAAACCTGTAGAGCCAACATAGCCAATAATATCTCCTTGTTTCACATACTTTCCGGTTTTAATTCCGTTTCCATATTTAGACAAGTGCATATAACCTGTCGTATAAGTTCCGTTATGCTTTATTTTCACATAATTTCCTGCTCCTCCAGAGTAACTTGCTTTAATAATTTTCCCATCACCGATGGCATGTACAGGAGTTCCTGTAGGTGCTGCATAATCCACTCCATGATGCGGGCGCCGGATTCTCAGTATGGGATGCAGACGAGAATGAGAAAAACCGCTACTGATACGAGAAAATCGTAAAGGGGCCTTCAGGAAAGTCCTGCGTAAACTATTTGCCTCAACATCAAAATAATCACCTGTACTATCCTGAACAAAATAAAACGCATAAAAAGGCTCTCCCATATGTTTAAACCAGGAAGCTTTTATTCTTCCCAGACCTGCAGGCTCATCATCAACATATAACTGTTCATAAATAACTTTATATTGGTCTCCTTTCTCAATAGCATAAAAATCAATGACCCAGGCATATATCTCCGACAATCTGATCGCCAGAAACGGATTAAAACCACCTTCTTTCATACTCATCCATAAAGAATTATCAATAACACCGGAAGCCTGTTTTAATTTCCTTTCAACCTGTTTTTTCCCGGTGTAAATCCGGACAGAATCACGCAAATCATAAACCACATAATCAGTAGCATTCTTTTCATAAACAAAATATTGAAGACTACGGGAACTATCTTTCCCGGAAAGCACTGAATAATAATTCCCTGATCTTATTTTGCGCACATCAAAAATATCAACAGATTTTTTTGCCAGTAAATCGATAGTCTTCATGTCAACCCCAAGCTGGCTAAGGATTTCTGACAGGTTTTGACGGTTTTCCACCTGATGACGTTCTGCAATTAAAGAGTCAACCACAATACCATAAAGTAGATTTTGCTGAACACTGTCCATTTTTTCATCCAGGTCTGAATCGATATCATACACATTCTCGCCCACCGGGCGTAAACCTATAAACAACAATAACAGTAAAGCTATCACAAGTAATAAAATTTCAGGTAGTCTTTTTTTTATCATTTCAAAATTAATTTTAACTATTCTTTGTTATCTTCTGCTCCTGATAACATAACTGCTGATTCAATCAAGGCCAAATGAGAATAACCCTGTGGAAAGTTGCCCAATAGCCGTTTACTTTCAAAATCCATATCTTCCGAAAACAATCCTAAATGGTTTCCGTGTTGTAAGACAAAATCAAACAGCATTCTGGCCTCCTTTTTTTCT
>JAIPAE010000104.1 GCA_021740245.1 Bacteroidales bacterium
GAAGAAGCTCTGCGTGTAGTCCGGAATATGCCGAATTGGAAGCCCGGAAAGCAAAGAGGACGTGCTGTGCGTGTTCAATTTAATATGCCTATCTTATTTAGGCTTTCCGAATAGTTAAACCCAAAATAAATAATATTATAACTCCGGGCCAAAACCCGGAGTTTTTTCTTTATCTGGATTATCAGCTCATCATCGCACTTTGGTATGATACTTGTATTTTTTAATCTAATACTGTTCTTGTAAACAACTATAACCCAAAAAATCATACCATTATGAAATCCTATCAGAATAAAAAATCCTGGCTGGAACGCAACCGCATCTATTTCCTGGAAATAGGAATGATCATCGTATTGTTCCTTGTTTTGCTGGCTTTCGAGTGGAAAACAAACATCAATCAAAAGCATTTTTTCAAAGGCCCGCAAATCACAATAGATGCTACTTCATTACCGAAACCAACACCTCCCGATCAACCAAAGGTAAAAGAACAGAAAAAAATATCCACTTTGCTGAAAATTGTTGACGATGAAATTGATACAGATAATGATATGAAACAACTTTTCACCGGATGGGATGAAGATGAGAACTGGGATGATACATCTTTTGAAGTTAAATTAAAGCCGGAAAAAAGAGAAGTTGACAAAGTAATTGACGTGCCTTCACAAATGCCACAATATCCCGGAGGAAAAGAAGAGATGCACCGCTATCTTCAAAAAAACACTAAATATCCTTCAAAAGCCAAAGATGTTGGAATTGAAGGAAAAGTATACGTAGAGTTCATAGTTGAAAAAGACGGAAGAATAACGAATCTTATCATTAAAAGAGGCCCGGACCAAAGCCTGAAGGAGGAAGCTTTAAGAGTCATCAAAAATATGCCGAATTGGGAACCCGGATACCAGGGAATCCACAAAGCCAGAGTAAGACTCGTATTACCTATAGAGTTTAAATTAGCTGATTAAAAAATGACCCGTTATAAAAGTTGTTCGGTGAGTCTGCGATTATCTTCACTGAACAACTTATTTTATCTTTTCTAGTGTATTACTTTAAAAACGTGCTGTTTATCATTAATTAAGACCCGGAGAAAATACAATCCGGAATTCATATTCCGGAAACTATAATTCAGTTGATGATTTCCTGCAGAAATCATTCCGCGGAACACTTCACGTACTTTCCTTCCATTTACATCCAAAAGTTCAACCGAAACTGAGGTTTTATTGCTGAGAGCAAAACTGAGGTTTTGAATGTCATCAGCAGGATTGGGATAAACATCAACAGACGATACCGTGAAATTTTCTTCCACTGATGCAGGAGTTGATATGGGAGGAAAACCTACATCATCTATCCAGGCTTTATCAGTCCCACTACTTACATAGGCATCTTTTTCATATGTCCATTTAAAAGTATGTTGTCCTTCCGGAACAAAATAACTAAAGCGTTCCCAGCTCTTATAACCCGACCATTCACCTTTTAATTGATTGTCCATATGAAACTTCATAAAATCATAATCGGCTTCTGAAGACACCTTCCGGTAAAAAGATATTGAATCATCTTTAACCGAATTAATGCTAATAACCAGAACTGAAGAAGACGAATTTTGGTTGTAGGGGAGACCGGATACCGCTGATGCATTGCCTGCATATGATACTGTAGAATCTATTTCCCAGCCATAAGTGCCTGCCGGATTCCATGCAAACCGGCTAAAGTCCTTTGTTTCAAAATCTTCATTAATGTTTCCAATAACTTCAAAAAATGAATTTACCAGCGAATAATTTCCGGCACTAAGGTCCCAGTCAAACCTGACAGTTGTCCCGTCTGGCATAGTGCTGTCTACTTTTATCTTGTAGGGTATATCAAGGCTGTTACCTTCTGCAAGATCATTAATCGATTCAAAAGGCTTGAGTACATCTATATAGGTACTTGAAGAAATCAATGTAGACCAGCCATAAGAAAACATATCGTTACCTGTGTTTTTCACATTTATCATAATTGTGGCTGTCTCGCCTGCATTAAGTCTTCCATCTCCATTCCCCAGGGAATCATCTAATACTGTCAATAACAAAGCTTCAGTCTGAGGAGCTTCCACCGGCACTTCAAATGATGTTTGCCAGCTATCTCCTGCATTATCCGAAATATCCATGTTTATGTCAATTAAATAACCGTTTGCTATTCCGGGTTTTAAATTCATGCTGAACGCTCCGGATAAATAAGCAGAATCTTTTGAAACTATTGCTCCCCAATAAGCAGAGTCTTTCGTAATTACAACCGAAGTGTCAGTTGAATATATTTTGGCAGAAACTCCCTGTGCATCATCCAAACCCAGGTTTTCCAACTGAACATCCAATACGATCTTTTCCCCCTGATCAGCATTCTGATCCCCGTTCCCCTGGCTGTCATCTATGTTATAACCCTTAAAAACCATAAAAGGCCCACTGGCCTGCATTACCGGAACTTCAGCAAAGTATATGTCGTAATTATACGCAACCACGGCAAGGTCCATAGTATCCGGACTGGAAAACGGGGGAAATGTAAGTGTTGCTGTTCCGTTAGTGACATATTCCACATCCAGTAACTTATTATTCAGAGATAAAGCCACACGGGCATCATTAACCGGAACATTTATAGTTACAGAAGTATCACCCAGAAACAATGCTGGTAATGATGTTATATTCTGTGTTTTAGAGGTGTCTGTACGGATCATAAAAGAGGGGTCTCCAAAAATTGTCCAGGTCTCGGTCATTTCATCACCCTGGTATCCATAAGCATCGTTCATGGCCATACATCCGTTCATGGAAATACCGCCAAATGTTCTTTTTATATTATTGCTATCGGATTCAATTAAGATATCCACCATTTCATCTTGTGCATGCATGGGAGGGTCCCAACTTTGATTAATGGTAGACATCAGTGTGGCAATTGCACCGGTTGGTTCACCATTATTTGTTGCACGTGTCCAGCTTTCTGCAAATGAAGTATTATTTACAAAGTTACCGTTAACGCATGCAACCGACCATATAAAAGGCCATGCTGTAGTATTAGTTAACTGGTCAATATCAGAATTGGAGAATCCTGAAGTACCCCAGGAATAGGTGCTTCCGTGGCCTGTATAAAGAATGTTTCCCAGCCCTGCATTTACAGCTTGTGATACCATCGATGAAGAAGGATTTCCTCCAGCATCATTGCCTCCCTGGGACCCGTCAAACATTTCAAGAAGCGATGTATAAGTATAGCTCTGCAAGTCCGTATGCATATTCCGCATATGATCATAATCCATCTCATTATCATCTCCGGGACCCTGCTCTGAGGCGATACCAAGCGAAGTATTCAGCCAGTTTCCATTATTTGACAATCCCAGCTCATACATCTTTGTACGCTGAACCATAGTATTAACATGTGCTGAATTTTCTACAGAAAACCTGCCAATCATGACCTCGGAATAAGAATCATTTCCGCTAAGATATCCGTAATAATTATCAGAATCACCGGAGCTTATGCTGTTGGTTGGAACGTAGTTTGCATCACCAACCAATAGTACAAAGGAAAGGTTGTGATTTTGATAATACGTTGATATATAATTCTTGATTGCACTTGCATTACCGGCACCCAAGGTATCTATCCTTACCAGTTTTGTTGGTATCCCGATTTTGTTTTTCCAATCCACAAACGATTGTATGTCCTGATCAAAATTCTGATGTGTAAAAACAAGCATCTCACCTTTTTCCGGCAATGCTGTGTACCTTGATGACTGGAAATTTAGAAAATGTTGTTTGTACAGCGAAGCAAAGTCAGCATTGATATGTTTTGGTGTGCGGTTGAACTGAACACCTGGAAAACTAATTTTTATTGTGAGCTCCGTATATAACCGGAAAGTTTTTGAAACCGGATTGTATTGCATTGGCGTTATATGTAAAGGGAAACCGCTAAAATCCCTGAAATGATATTCTTTGCCTTTTCTTACTATTTTCCGGGGATAAAAAGAATCTATTTTATAGATATTTCCCTTCTGATAAGGTATTTCTGAAGGATTTTGATCCCTGTATAGATTCCCTTTTGATGGAAGTATTTCTATATCAGAAAACTTTTTTACTTTTTGATCAATAATACTAACCTGAACTTCCTGCCCTTTTTTTATAAAAGAAGCCGTCAAGTGTTGTAAGTCAGGAAATCCTTTATTCAGGCTGTGTGCTCCGTCTTCAAGATCAGGTAAATAACCCAACATCTCAGGTGATTTAACTGCCTGAAGCCTGAAATCATTTACTTTGACTTTTACGATTAATTCGTTGGAATTTCTACTGATTATCTCAAATGAATTATTTGTAGCACTTGCAAAGGAGAATACACTTCCTAAGATTAGTAGTGCCAGTATTAATCGTTTTTTCATAAATTCTTCCTTAACGTTTGATGACTTTTTCGTTCAAAAGTTGTCCACTGTCCAGTTGAATATTCAGGATATAAATGCCAGCGCTGACTTCACTTAAGTTTAGTTCTGAGGATTTCTTATTCACCACAGACCGGTTCAATATCTTTCTTCCCGATAAATCAATGAGCTCCATCTTTTGAATTATTTCCTCAGACAATACTTTTAACCTACTGGTTGCAGGATTGGGATATATTTTTATTGAAGCCGGACGATTATTTTGGCTAACATTGCTGTATAAATTGTTTGGAGGGAAAGTAATATTATCAATCCATGCACAATCCTGGCCTTCCGTCCATCCATAATCTTTCGTATAACGCCATTTAAAAGTATGTTGTCCCTCGGAGACTAAAAATCCTACCCTGGTGTAATTGCTTTCAATACCCGACCATTGACCTTTGAGGTTATTATCTACATAAAACTCCAGAAAGTCATAATTATCTTCGGAAGAGACACGATAATAAAATATAATCGAATCCTCCGCCATAACATCCATAGAAATGGAAAGCTCAGAATAATCCAAATGATTAAGTCCGTTGAAGGAGCGTGCAGAGAAGCTACCCAAAAGTGGATTCACACTTTCCATATACCAATTATTAGCACTGCTGTGTTGCCAGTCAAATTTACCAAAGTCAGCAGTTTCAAAGTCCTCCATCGCTTCTCCAGCCATGAAGGTATAATATCGGTCAGCTTTATAGTAACCGGCTTCAGCATCCAGTTCGATTTCAAATACTGTCCCTTTCCATAACGCATTATCCAGATCAACTTCATAGTCAATTGATGTCGTCCCTCCCGGATTCAGGTTTCCGTGACTTTTTGAAGAAGCCCCGTTAATATAAATCAGTGAAGAACTGGTATTAACGTGTGACATCACATTAGATGCAACAGCAGACCCCTTATTTATAAGGTCTGCCTGAAAAAGGACAGTCTCATTTCTTTCAATAACACCATTTCCATTTCCCTGTATTTCAACAAGTGTTGCATTTCCCAGGCTAAACTCAGGAGCATGTAACTCCAGATTGTCTCCTGAGACCCATGTATTATTCTGATCATCTGTTATTTCAACTGTAAGTTGCACAATATGCCTGTCCGGCACATTTTCTTTCACTTCAACCTTAAATGCATTATTTGCTGAACGTATATCATTCCCTCCGATTGATCTCCATCACTGAACACTATCAATGATAACAACATT
>JAIPAE010000105.1 GCA_021740245.1 Bacteroidales bacterium
CATTGATTGGATTATCCGTTCGCATTTTGACAAAGATTACCGCCGTTACTTTGCTGCAATTCATGAATTCAAAGAACGAAAAACCATTAAATCACTTAAAATATGCGCTGGCAAATTAAACCGCACAACGCGTTCATTTTCTATATTTTAAATACCGTTTCTTTTCGCCTTCCAAAAACCTGCTGAATTTCGGCGGTGGATCCACAGAAAAGTTTAGTTGTGTATTATTTACTGGATGCTTAAACGCGATAGCTGTAGCACAAAGGAAAAGGCCTTTTCCTTTGAGAATAAAATTTTCATGAGCATATTTTTTATCGCCGAGAACCGGCAATCTGTTCCACCACAAATGCTTCCTGATCTGATGTTTGCGTCCTGTTACAGGCTGTGCTTCCAACATGGTTAAAATGCCGCTAACAAGTGATGGAACAGCATATAATTTTTTGAATTTCGTCAAAGCTTCTTTGTTATCCACCGGCATATCTGATTCCCATAAATCCGGTGTTTCCCCGATCACAACGACGGTATATTTTTTAGTAATCTCCCTGTTTTCTAATTGATCCCCCAGCCGGATGCGCGCATTGGCGGTTTTAGCGATAATAACCAGTCCGCCGGTAGCTTCATCCAGTCGATGAATAGCCCTGGCTGCAGGCAAAATGTCCGGCCGCGGTGAAGGATACAGATGATCCGGCAGCGCATTTTCCAGTGTCCTGAACCGATTGCCACTCACTACTATTCCTCCGGGCTTATTCACCACTGCCAGGTAATCATCTTCAAAAACCACTTGCAGTGAAGTGTGATAAGTTTTAGTTGTGCCTCTTTCCCGGGGATGCCAGCTGATCTTCATTCCAGGCACCACGATAATACCCGTTGTGCCAACTTTCCCGTTTACGAATATCTCACCGCGCTTGATGGCCTTTTTGAATCCCGCCCTGCTGGGCAAACCTTCAAATATACCGGCCCCGTAGTCACTTAAACGAACAGGTGACACAGTCTCCGGTACAGTATGTTGACAGGTTTTCCTCAAAGTTCTATATTTGATCGTTCAAAAGTAAAACTTTTATCTGTTGATGAGGTCCTTCGCATGCTTGATAAAAAACATTAAATTTGAAGCTTTTGACAGATAAATTCAATCTAATATACATTTAAAACCATCTATTGTGCCCGGGAAAGTTACCTTATTCGTTCTTTTGACGCTCTTATCATCAGTCATTTATTCACAAACAAATTCCGTCATGGTTGATTTTGGCTATCAGTATGCGCCATTTCCGTGGAATAACATCAGCGACCCGGATGACGGACAGATTAATGGTTTATATAACAATTACGGATTACAGACAAACATTAATGTGCCGGTAATCAAAAACTAACACTCCAACCCGGCCTTCATGACAGCCCGGACAAGCAGCTTGTTATTGCCCGCATTTTGATCAGCGACAAACATGTTGTCCGTTCGCGTGTTTTTAAACTGATCAGGAAATAATAAACGAATATCAAAAGATATAGCCTGATCAGGAAAAATCTGTTATTTTTGGGAGCTATATGCGATGCATGCGGCTGCTGTATGACCGTGATGGAGCATGTGATAATTCATTGATAAAAAAACAATTGCTATGATATCAACCATTAGGATTCAAATGCTGTTAACCATTTTTCTGGTTCCCTTTCTTTCGCTTCACGCCCAAAAAAATGACCTGCAGCGCATGAAGCTTAACGACCAGGTCAAATCCATACATGAAACTTTTTACAAAGTTGATAATAATAATGATCAAACGAATAAAAACAAACCCTCTTATACGTATATCAATGAATTTGATAAAAACGGAAATAAGACCGTGGATAAACGATTGGATAGCGAAGGTGAACTGGTTAAGAAATATGTTTATACATACAAAAACGGCAAACGCATCAGTTTAAAGCAATATAACGAGGCAGACAGCCTGATCCGTAAGGTCACCTACACGTATGATGACCAGGGTAATTTAATTGAAGACAACAGCTATGCAGCAGATGGCAGCCATAACAAGAAATATACCTATACCTATGATAAACGGGGAATTCTTAAAGAGGACAAAAGCTTTGATTCCGAAGGTAGTCTTTTGAAAAAATACACTTATAAACGCAATGATGTAGGCAATAAAATAGAAACCATGATTTTTAATGCTGACGGCTCCCTGGAGAAAAAAATCACATACAAATACAATGAGCATGGACATTTGTCAGGGGAAAAAACATACAACCGTTTTGACAAAGTCATCTATAAGTTCTCTTATTCATACGATTATGACCAGGAAAACAACTGGACACTGAAAAAAGCCAAAAAGAATGAACAGCCTGCATTCATCATAAAAAGGGAAATCAGCTATTATTAAAGATCATTAGCACGGCATATGAAATTTTGCCTGATCATAATCCTGTATTGTTATGACGGGGAACACCATTACAAAGGCAGATATCAGCATACTAACGACATATTAAGAACAACAGAGGGAAGAATTCCGGTTCCGTTTTTTATAATTATTTAATAGCCAGGGTCATTTAAGATTGATAAACTTCCAGAGCTTTCCGGTAGGCAGTCATCATTTTATCTTTCAAAAAACGGGGTTTAATCACTTTTACTTTATCGCCAAAGGACAAAAGCTCCATATAAAAATCGTGTGTAACGTACACCTGCAGCGATATGCGCAGTTCATTCTCTCTTTCAAACAAAATTTTCTGGGTATGATGCAGTGGTAATGATTTGATGTATTTACCATTCAAAGAATCGAAAGCAAGAATAACCTCTTCAGGTTCAGCAGCATTGGGACTTATAATACCAAAACAATATTTAAAGTGTTCCCGAAAGTTAAAATTTTCTTCTTGCCTGAATGGTCTTCGTGTAATATCGAGGTTCGACATTCTGTCCAGGGCAAAACTCTTAATCTGCTGATCTTTTAAATCTATAGCCATCACATACCATCGGTTTTTAAACTCTTTTAAACCGTATGGTTCAGCTTTTCTTGGCTTTATTTCTCCATCCAGAAACTTTTCATAATCAAAGTAAATTTGTACTTTTTCCCGGATAGCATGCAAAAGCCCAAAGAGATGCTCTGTGCCACGTGGACGTCTTTTTTCAAAATCGATGTAATTTGATAAGCGTGCTGTCAGGTTAAAGGCATTGAATGTATCAAAAGCTTCCACGATACGTTCATTAATTTCCGATTGATTGTCAAAGTCGATATAATATGCACCTTTAGTATGGTCATATTGTATGTCAATATCAAAAATAGAACGGATATCCGACTTGTCACGCTGAAATGTTCGTTTAGAGATATTAAAATCATAACCTTGTATCTCTGATTCCAGAGCAAGATAATCTGCAATTTCATTAAAGCCGGAGGGCTTTTTTCTCAACTGCTTAATTATTAAGCTATAACGGGCTATTGATTCTCGTTTGGACATATGGTTAGTATTTTGAAAAACCAATCGGTTGCTTGTTTTTATCCAATAAGATTTCTGATTCACAAAAATCAATTATATCTTTAAAAGTAATATTTTTGCCTTGCACCACCTCGTAAATTTCACACTTTCTGACAATATTATCAATTTCCCCACCAGAATAACCATAATGAGCTGCTAATCGTTCGTATTCATCCTTTCTTAACTTATCTTTCATTTTAAGCTTCCATATTTCGGTTCTTGCTTTTATGTCCGGCTTTTCAAATTTTATTTTGAACAGAAATCTGCGTTCAAAAGCTTCATCCAGATTAGTGATGAGGTTTGTTGTAGCAATAAAAATTCCTTTAAAGTTTTCCAGTTCCTCCAGCAATATGTTTTGAATCGCATTTTCAGTTTGCGACACATCTGACTGGCTGATTTTGCGCCTTTGTGATAACAAAGCATCTGCTTCATTGAAAAACAAAACCGGGGTGTAAGTACATTCTTTGGAGTATTCCGCATAATCGGTAAATATCCGTTTGATGATCTTTTCACTTTCGCCAAACCACATAGATTTTGAGGAACTGATATCGACTTTGAAAATTGATCTTCCGGTATTTTTTGCCATTTGCAATACCGACTCGGTTTTTCCTGTTCCCGGATAACCATGAAACAAAGCTGTAATACCCGGCGGCAAATTACGTTGTTCCAAACGCTTCATTGTTTTTGACAAAACAGACGATTCGGTCATTTCCCTGAGCAAGGTTAACTGCTGCATTTCTTCTTCATTAAAAATTAATGACCGTGGGGTTGTATCTGCAGGTAATATTATATTATCTCTCTTTTTCGTTGTTTGTGCAAAAGACAAACCAGTTTCTTTTAAACAACGAATGGATTTTTCCGTTAATTCCAGCTCCAACTCATTAGCAAAAATACTCTCAACTTTCTTCACCAGATCATGATGTAAAAGTGCATTACTCCCTGAAAAGTACGATTGCAGATAACGTGCCCTTATTCCTTTTTTATCAATAACATTCTCCAAAAATCTGCCCAGGTTTATATCTTCATTGCCCAGTAATGTGCGCCAAATCAAATGAAGATATACAATATGGTCTTGTTCACGCAAGTCAAAATGCATAATGGTTTTTATCAACGGAAATTTGATGTTGGCCTTTAAAATCCGCTTGACAATGACCAGCATTTCTTTAGTTAACATACTCCGGTCTTCCACTTCATCAAACAAAGATTCTATATATTCCAGCAATTCAAATTCATCTTTGAACACATTTGTCCGTAATTCAGGTAACGGCTTGTTACTCAGGATTGCTTCCACTATTTTTTGGTTAAAGACAATATCATCCTGCACTTCCATATTACTAAATCCAAACTGATTCCGTTTTCGCCGGAATATGCCCCTGCTGTATAAGACTTCAAAATCATCACTATAACTGAGTAATTTCATAGGATTACACTTTAGATGCTTTACAAGATCACTCAGATCGGGCACTTGCTGATCAAAAGTCAAACTAAATACCAATCCTATAAAAAATGCCTGTGAATCTGATACATTAAAATAATCTGATATCTCCTGCAAATCATCCTGAAGAGCATGAAATACGGAATCTTCTAATTTTGAGTTTCGGGATAATTCATAAATATTTGCACAACTTTTTAATATCTTGTCTTTTACATTCATAGTTTTTTGATTTATCACAAAACTAAAATGAGGGTACGCCAAAAGATGTCGCAGTTATAAATCCAGAAATTTTTTCTGATTATATACTTTTGGAGCAAGATTCACCATATCAATAAAAACATGGCAAACAGGCTTCAATATAAAACCATCGGAATTATCGGTACCGGGGAAGGATTATGCTCAGATGATCTGTATTTATTCGGCAATAAACTGGGCAACTTATTGGATGATAGAGGCATATCATTAGTTTGCGGTGGTTTGAGTGGTTTCATGCAGGCAGATTGCGAATGCATTCAGCAAGTGACAGAATACAAATGTTGTGGAACAATATGATCCGGTTACAGAGGTTGTGCTTCCGTTGTCTGCAGCCTCTGATGTTAACCGAATTTCATTCATAAGTAAGAATTAATTGAAATAATTCTGATAAGAATAATTT
>JAIPAE010000106.1 GCA_021740245.1 Bacteroidales bacterium
TTGAAATCCTACTCATATGGTATCCGCTGGATGGCACCTTCAACCTATGTCGGAGGCACCGGTACATCCGGATATGTTCCACGCTGGACCGGTTCCTCTACATTAGGAAATTCAGCTATACGCAGTACGGTAACTAATGTGAGTATTGGCACCACACCTTCCAGTTCATACGGACTTTATGTTTACCCCAGTAGCGGAATTACACCAATAAGAGCCATAGGAACAAATTATGCAGATGGTATCTATATAAGTTCAAATTGTCCTTCTACAGGTTATGCAACTGTTTATGCAGTTCAATCCAATTCTTCCGGCATGGCGGGTAAATTCTATGGCGATGTTTATATTGGCGGAACATTATCAAAATCCAGCGGTTCATTTTTAATTGATCATCCCGATGATCCATTAAATAAAACATTGCGGCATAATTTTGTGGAGTCTCCCGAAAATCTTTGTTTGTACAGAGGCCTTGTGAAAATTGATCAAAATGGAAAAGGCACTTTCAAGCTACCCGATTATTTCAAAAGCCTCACAAAAGAAGATGAGGCTACGGTAACATTAACAGCTGTCGGAGTACCTTTTGATCTTGGTTACGAATGGAATGCCAGCTTTACGGAAGTAACCGTCTATGGCGAACCAGGCAGAAAAGCCAGTTATATTGTTATGGCTGACCGCGACGACCCGGTTATGAAAAAACTGTATCATCCCGTGGTTGAAGAAAAATCTGAGAAATCAATTTGCAAGAAAGGCGTACTCCTCGATCCTGAAGCCTATGGCTACGCTGAAGAATATGGGGCAAACTACCAGAAAGAAAAAGAAATGAGAGAAAGGGAAGAACAGGAAAATACGAAGCAACGGGAACAGACACCACAAATTTTCTTTGATGAAGAAGGAAGTGCTATTCCGGCTCAATTAGTGGATGAATACAGGCAAGCAGGATATCCATTATATACAGCAAGGGAAATAGAAGAAAAAAGAATAGAAAGATATCGCCGCAAACTGGAGTCCTTCAAAAAGCATAAGAGAATTGAGGAAATTAAAGAGAA
Organism: Bacteroidales bacterium; assembly: GCA_021740245.1. Lineage (GTDB taxonomy): Bacteria > Bacteroidota > Bacteroidia > Bacteroidales > PWNQ01 > PWNQ01. The sequence goes on from JAIPAE010000106.1 coordinate 1,044, forward strand.
GTAAAGATCATAAAAGTTAAACCAAAACTGCCTGAATTTAATATCAGGCAGTTTTTTATTTTTCCTACACTGCCTAAAATTACCATTAACTGTTTTTATTCAACCGGAAAATGAAAATATTTGTTAATCAATCTATATTATCTTATATTTAGAAAAAAATATTGATAATGAAAAAACTTATACACGTACTTTTTTTCTTATGTATTTATCATTTACCAGCAGCACAGAATTGTGACAGCCTGGATATTAACAACGTAAAAACACATATTTATCCTTCTAATGTTCAGTTTTTCAAAGATGATAGTATTTATTCTGAATCGACATTTGAATTTCCCAACGGATCGGGAAAACACACTGTTTTTTCGTCAAGCATATGGTTATCAGCCAAAAATATGAATGACTGGATGTTTGTATCTGCTGATCGCTTTGGGGGTTCCGTACTTTACCCGACTTTTGATTTTGTCAGTGGGCCCTTAGATGCCAATGCTAATGTTCATCCGGATACAATTTTAAAGTATAAGCGTGTATGGAGCATCACGAAAGCAGAAATTGATAGTTTTCAAAAATGGATCACTAACCCGGTCACTTTGCCAATGTATTATCCATCTGCAGACTTGCTCAGTTGGCCGGTGAATTCCGGAGGTCGACCATTGGCGCCGTATATCGACGTCAATAATAACCAAACTTATGATCCATTGGGTGGAGGTGATTATCCGGCAATTCACGGTGATAAGGCTATATACTTCGTATTAAATGATGTCGGGAGCAATCAGGCACATACAGATGGCCTGCCAATGGGGATTGAGTTACATTGTATGTTTTACGCTTATAATTGCAAGCAAAGTCAGGCCGTAGATAATACTATTTTTGCCCGGTATAAGTTGATCAACCGGTCTCAAAATATTTATAAACATTTTCTACCTGCGCTTTTTGTTGATCAGGATGTTGGGATAGCTGATGCTAACTATATCGGAACCGATGTAGAGTCGGGTATGGTCTACACCTATAATACGGGACCTTTGAGTTATCCTTATGCTTATGGCGATACAGCAGTAGCCACCGGTGCTGTCATTTTAAAAGGATCTGAAATGCCGCCGAACCAAATAGATGATTCGCTTAGCTCGCGCTTCGCTGTTAACGGCAGTGGATTTGGCGATGGAATTGTTGACAATGAATATTATGGTCTGACCAACAGTATGTATTTTAATAATTATCCGAATAATTATTCATTTTCTTTTCATGACCCTGAAAAAGATAAAGAATACTATTACTACAGCCGCAGCAAATTCATGGATCAAACACATTTAAAATATGGAGGAACCGGACATTTGAGCAGTTCCATGAATTGCAGATACATGTTTCCAGGTGATAGCGATCCATTGAATTATGGCACGAACTTTCAGACTCCTCCCAATACCATACCCTGGAAGGAAGACAGCAGCATCGCTGTACCCGATGACCGGCGAGCCATTTTATCCTCAGGAAACAATATCTTCTTCCTGCCCGGCGAAACCATTGAACTGCATGTTGCCTATACAAATGCAATGGTAACGGGAGGAAACAGTGATCAGGTTATTGATCTTATACGCACCTATGCCGATTCTCTTCAGCACTATTATCATAATAATAGCATGCCATGCAGTAATGGCACTAATGTGGGTTTGAAACCTGCTAAAAAACAATCCCCCGTATTAAAAATTTCTCCAAATCCCGCATCAGACAATATAGCGATCCAAACAAATATTGAAGAAAGATATTACTTAAAACTGTATAACCTGATCGGAAAAACGTTATGGTATAAAAACAATAATACAGGGCAATCTGTGGTAGATATCAGCCATTTGAAACCCGGCATCTATTTACTGGAGATTGGAAACAAAACGAACCGGAGTGTACGCAAATTCATTAAATATTAGACGGTTTTTCAACATCAGAGTTTTTATCGAAAGGGAAGTAATTCAGAATAATACGACAAACCAACACTCTTAAAAACTATAGATTCCTGGCTCCAAATAGTAATGAAATGCTTCAAACAAATTATTAGCATTGATCAATTCTGAAAATGTAAAGAATTGCGCGGGCTTTTCTTTAGTCAATTTTTATAGCTTTGCCACCGTTAAATCATATCGTCTATGAAATCGTTTACAGATTTAGTTAATCAGCGGCAAAGCACGCGAAAATATCAATCAGCTGGTGTACCGCGGGAAATTATCGATCAATGCATCGAAGCATCGCGTCTTGCACCTTCGGCTAGTAATTCCCAGCCCTGGAAGTTTATTGTAGTTGATGATCAGAAATTGGTTCCACAAGTAGCCGGTAATACCTGGGATCCGGTAATCCGATTTAATAAATTCACGGAAAATGCGCCTGCATTTATTGTTATCACGCTGGAACCTGCTAAAACCATCACTAAAATCGGAAAAACCGTAAAGCAAAAAGAATGGCCTTTGATTGATATAGGAATTGCAGCAGAGCATTTTTGCCTGAAAGCAACGGATCTTGGGCTGGGAACCTGCATGCTGGGTTGGTATAATGAAAAGAAGATCAAAAAACTGCTGAACATACCTAAAAAACGGGAAATTGCTTTACTCATCAGCATCGGCTATCCACCGGAAGATTATCCAATCAGAGAAAAAAATCGAAAAAGTTTTGACGAAATCACAACTTATAACACATATTCCATTAAATAAAGTTTGCTGAAACATCACGGCTATGTTGGCTGCAGCTCCTATTCGATGGGCCACTAACCTTCTCATCAGCCTTAAAATTGTTAAAAGCCATCAAATATAAAAAAAGGGAGCTACTGAAAAACAATAACTCCCTTTGAACAAATCCTGAAAAGGATACAGAATATTTTTATGATCAGCTCTTTTCTTTTTTCGGCAGAACGATAACCAGGTACAGCATTCCCAGAACAGCGGCAGTAGCAGAAGCCGCCAGAATACCGATTTTGGCTTTATCCAGAATGGCCACATTTTCTTCAAACGAAAGGTTCGCAATAAACAATGACATTGTAAAGCCGACACCACCAAGCATGGCAATTCCAACCATATCTTTCCAGCGGGAATTGGATGGCAAACTCGCCAGTTTCATTTTCACCGATATCCAGGAGAAGGAGAAAACACCAACCAGCTTACCCAGTACTAATCCGAGTATGATGGAAAGCGAAACACCTTCGAATATACCTCCCTGCACATCGCCCAGATATACACCGGCATTGGCAAATGCAAATATGGGCATAATAACCAACATCGTAAAGCGATGAAGGTTATTTTCAAACCATTGAAGCGGGTTGGTTACATTATTTGCATAGCTCTTCACCTTATCGATCATTTCAAGCTGATGATGACTCCAGGCTTCCTGTTTTTTTTCTACCGAATTTTTAAGTTTTTCCACTTCATTTTCAATCTTTTCCGAAAATTGTCCGGAAGTCAATTTTGCTTTCAGGGGCAATGTCAAAGCAAGTAAAACACCGGCAATTGTTGTATGAACACCTGATTTCAAGAATAACCACCAAACAATAATACCGATCACAATTGTTAATAATTTATTATGAACACCTTTTTGTCCCAGGATATAGAGCAGAAGAAGCAACGCAGCGGCAACTCCCAAAGCCAGCCAGCCAATCTTCTCGCTGTAGAAAATAGCAATAACGATAACAGCGCCCATATCATCAACGATGGCAAATGCTGTCAGGAAAACTTTTAGGCTTAATGGAGCACGGCTACCCAGCAAACTCAATATTCCAATAGCAAATGCAATATCCGTTGCCATAGGAATTCCCCAGCCTCCCATGGTTTCCAGATTTCCTCCGTTCATAATTAAATAAATAATTATAGGGACAACCATCCCCCCAACGGCTGCAACAACCGGTAACATCGCCTGGCGAACGGATGACAATTCCCCACTCATTATTTCACGCTTGATCTCCAAACCAACCACAAAAAAGAAAATCACCATCAAAGCATCATTTACCCAAAAATGTAAACTCTCCTGCATGTTTCCAACCGTAAAATCTGAATGCCAAAAATGGTGATACCAATCATGTAATGATGAGTTGGCAATGATCATGGCTGCGGCTGCAGCAATCAACAGCAAAATTCCACCTGTTGCTTCTGACTTTAATAACTTTTGTAATGTTCTGGTTATCATAACTCTGATATTAAATATGTTTTTATTAAATACCCTTAAATAGCTTGTTAAAGTGAAATGAATTATAACGGGGCCAAAAGTAGAAAATATTTTTATTGAATCCATGAACTGAGCGTATTAATATGGAATTTGTTATAAGTAACAGAGTAACTAAAACTTAAAAAGATTTTCACTGTTGTCCGATAAAAAATTAAGAGCAGGAAGATAGCAATATCTTCCTTGCTCTTTTTTGTAGTTTTGTTTTTTACCACAAAAATAAACTACAATGGATAAAACTACACATTTTTTTGGAACCTCCGTTTTCGGAC
>JAIPAE010000025.1 GCA_021740245.1 Bacteroidales bacterium
AATTCCGGCACTTGCTATAATATCTGTGGCTACTGGTAACGGGAAATAGTGAGTTGAAGGGATGAATAGTTGATTTTGACTGAGTTGTTGACCTCATCGCAATGCGCATTATCGCTTTATTTGCTCAAGCCGCTCAATTCATAATTCATAATTCATAATTCATAATTCATAATTCGTAATTCGTAATTCATAATTCGTAATTATACCTTTGAACTAGGAGTGTATATAAAGAAAGGGCTTTGGGTTGATTTGAAAATATTCAAAATATGTCATATATTTGTAAAATATAGCGCTACCAAAAAATACATAAATACGTTTATGTTGGAATAATTCTTATCAAGTTTTATTAAATGATTAAAGAGTTTAAAGATTTAATAAGGCCAGCTTATGTTTTATTACAAATGAACCGGAGCATGATCAGCCGGTTGGCGGAAATGCATACTCTATTGATTATAATGAAGCTATAAATATTGTTTGACGTACATTTGACACATTATGGCGAGCTGCCTCGTATATAGCTTGAACCATAAAAATTAAAATCATAAACGGATGAAGATATTTTTAAAAGTTTTTTCCCTTTTGCTCCTTTTATTGCTTTTATCTTGCAGGCAGGATAAAAACCATGTTGATCCTGAGATTTCGAAATACTATTTTTCGGATACTGTTGTACCTACTGCTTTTCAGAAATTACTAAATAATAATTATTATGACTTGAAGTTAATATTTGACTCATTGACTTATTATAAGTCGATAAATGACACTGTCAATAAAGCTAAGATTGAAGCACACCTTGCAGAAAAGCTAAGATCGTCTGGTAATTACTACGATGCGATAAGTTATTTGTATAAAGCTTCAGGCAGTCTCAGGAATGATTCAAATAGTAATAATCTCACCGGAAAGATTTATAACGGGCTGGCAGCTAACTATTATGAGCTTTATTTGCATAATAAAAGCCACAAAGAATATCTCGATTCATCTGAATTTTATACGGGCAGAGCATTGAAACTTATTCAGGAAATTAAGAATCCGGAATTAGAATGGGGCACAATGAATATACTCGGTGCTATAAAGATTCATAGGAATAGTTACACACAGGCAATTAGAATACTAAAGAAAGCACTGGCTATACAAGATAGCTTGAATGAGACCTCTCCATCTATTCTGGCTAATTTATCTTATGCATACTGCAAAATTGGTGACTATGAGCAAGCATTAAATTATGCAGAGAAATGTAACAAGATTTCAATTGAAATGGGAAATAAGATTTTTGAAGCGATGAGCCTGAAAAGTATGGCTATGGTTCACGAAGCCAGAGGTGATATGGCCCTTGCTAATGAGTCAAGAGACAGAATTGAAGAAATTAAATTAAATAAGGATTTTACTGTTCGTTCATTAATGAATAAACAGTTTTTGTTAAAATATGAAAAGAAGCAAATGGAGAAAAAAGTCATTAGCCTCTATAATGATAAAGTTTACCTTTTGCGCTTAAGCAGAATCCTTTCTGGTACATTTATTTTATTAATTGTTATTGGGTCTTTTATAAGTTTTATGATTTTAAATAATCAACGAAAACATAAAAGAGTTACATTACAACAATTACATATTCAAAAACAGGAGAATGAAATTCAAAAAGATAAGGTTAGAATATTGAAGCAGGAAAAAGAGCTGGAAGCAGAAAAATCAGAAAGATATAAATTGCAGATGCAGGTAAAAGAACAGGAGCTTGTATATCAGTCCCTGAAATTGACTAACCTGGCTAAAATCAATAAATCGGTAAAGGAAAAGTTAGGCCCCTTTCAATACAAAATTTCAAGAAAAAAGGATCAGGAGCAATTTATCAGGGAGATGAATGAAATTTTTAGAGAATCATCGCGTGATCCTTTGGCAGACTTTGAAGATATTTTTCTGCAAATGCATGACGATTTCTATAAAAAACTCATTGCTATCAATCCGGAGCTTACCAGAAGTGAACTTCAATTATGTGCGCTGCTGAAAATGAATTTGCCTACTAAAGAAATTGCAAATCTATTGAACTTATCTCCATTTACAATAGACCAACGACGCCATAGTATAAGACAAAAACTTCAACTGACATTCAGTGAGAATTTGAGTAATTATCTTATCAATTTGTGATTAACGGTTTATGCCATATTTCTGCTGAAACGGCAAAAAGCCTGAAGTCCTTTTTTATATTTTGTGATCTCATCCATTTAATATTTGATTGATGTAGTCAATCTTATGAATAATATGAATATCCTTATTATGGTTTTCTATTATTGCAGCCAGCGCATTAGATAATGTCTTGCAAACTAACAATGTACCATAGTGAGTTCAATCCCGAAGTGATGAAACATTCATGATCCGCCTAAGGCGGAACACACACGCGGATGATTAAATGGCGTAATGAGTAATGCGATGATCCCGACCTTCGGTCGTGGATGCTCGTAAAACGATTAAATCAAAGATTTCTGGTTTTACGGCATGTGATGATGTGATGATGCGAGAGGGCGAACGAAGCGACTTAAGCGACTAAAGCGACTTAAGCGAACGAAGAGACAAAGAGGCGAAGAGACTGAGAGACTGAGAGAAACAACGAACAAACACAGAACACCGAACAATATTATAAACAGATGAATGAGTAATGCGATGATGTGATGATGTGATGATGGGAGAGACCGAACGAAGCGACTTAAGCGACTAAAGCGACTTAAGCGAACGAAGAGACGAAGAGGCGAAGAGACTGAGAGACTGAGAGAAACAACGAACAAACACAGAACACAGAACAATATTTTAAACAGATGAATGAGTAATGCGATGATGCGATGATGTGATGATGCGAGAGGGCGAACGAAGCGACTAAAGCGACTAAAGCGACTTAAGCGACTAAAGCGACTAAAGCGAACGAAGAGACGAAGAGGCGAAGAGACTGAGAGAAACAACGAACAAACACAGAACACCGAACAATATTATAAACAGATGAAACAAAGTGGATAAACCGGGCAATTTTAAGAAGCAACCTGTTAAATAACTGTAAGAGAAAATTATAACGCATATCCCTAAGATAATACATATAAAATATTTGAGGTTTTTTTTGATGCTTGTATAAGGTATAAATTAACAGATTATACCTTGTTAGGCCTGTATTGATATACCGACAGAAGAATGTAAGTACCAGAAAAAGAATGCAAAAAGATAAATGAATAAGAATATCAATAGGTAGATTATCTTCCTAATCGTTTACTTCCTAAAACAGTTAGTTTATTTTTGATTGAAACTTTAGAATGGGAAGTGAAATCACATTTATTTCTAATGAGTTAAGGTTATATAAGAATTATATTTTTTTTCAAATGGGACTCTTTTAGCTATAAAAAATTAAAATCGATTAGGGTTCTATGACACATTTTCTTTATAAACTTTAATATGCTGAGGTTGAACTAAAAATAAAAGTAGATATGGAAACAACTATCGAAAAAACAGGAAGTTCATCAATGAAGAAGAAAAATAAGGTTCATGAAAAACAAGAAAAAATCCTTATCATTGCTGACACCAGGGAAATTGTAGTTCTAAAAAATTATCTGAAAAGCATAGGATACAGCAATTTGTATTCAAGTACAAACCCGGATACAATTCAAAAAGTATTTGAATCTATCAATCCCGGCCTGGTATTGATAAACAGCTATATTCCGGAATCAGATGCTTTTAACTGCATCAAAAAAATTAATTCGGAAAAAGATAAAAACATCCCTATTATTTTAGTTACTGATAAATTATCAGCAGAAGATAAAGAGAATGCTATACTGGTGGGTGTCACCGATTTTATTACCAAACCTTTTGTGTTATCTGAAATAGAATTAAAAGTTAAAAATGCACTATGGCTCAATTACGGATTCAAATATTATAAAGAGCAACTCAATGAAATAACGAAAACTTCAACATCCTTAATTGAGAAAAAAAATACCGAGCTTTCTGATGTCAAAAAGGAATTAGAAACTGTTAAAGGACTTAAAATCACTTTGCTTAGAAATTTTTCCCATGAAATAAGAACTCCTGTTTGCGGTATTGCCGGAATTTCTGAGCTCATATTGAGAGAACGTATTGATGATAAAGAAAAAGAGTCTTTTATGAATTTGCTCGACGATTCCGTTAAAAGACTTATACAAACTATGGACAATTATATTGACATTTCAAAAATTATCTCTGGTAATATGGAAGTCAATTTTCAAAGAGTAGTGCCTTATGATATTGTTGGAAAATGCATTAATAAATTTAATAATGGTCTGGTGCGCAGGCCAATTGATGTATTTACCGATATCCCGGATGATTTGAAAAATAAGAAATTTATCACGGACCCCTTATTCCTGAAAAAAATCGTTTCGCATTTATTAAGTAATGCAGTTAAATTCACACATCAGGGAGAAATCAATATTTCAATGAGAATTAACGATCAGGGACTGGAACTTGAAGTTAAGGATACCGGAATCGGTATTGCCAAAAATAAACATAGTGAAATTTTTGATTATTGTCAACAGGTTCAGAATGGTACAACAAGAAAATATCAGGGTTCGGGCCTCGGACTGCCGATCATTCAGGGAATGTTAAAACTGTTAAATGGAAAAATTAAACTTATTTCTGATATAGATTGTGGCTCCTGCTTTAAAGTCTTTTTACCGGGTGCTGATAAAATTTCTTTTTGAAATGAATGATCAATGACTATGAAAAGAGAATTAATTCAATTATTCATTTTTTGTATTATTTATACTGCATCTTTTGCAAGTGGAGCGGCCCAAAAATATAATTCACCGGCATATGAAACTCCAAACAATAAACTTGTTTGTTTATCAAATAGCTTATATCAACCCTATAATGAAATATCAACGCGTAATAGTGCCCTCCACGATGACAGATATGTTGCACCTGCTATAGGCAATAATATTAAAAGCAAAACGGATAAATTCAATATTCTGAAAACCAAAGATCAATACCCCGTACAATCTCAGGCCTCCCTGAAAAGTATTGAATTAAAAGGACTTTTGTATTATAAGCTTGCTTTGACATACGAAAACTCCGGAATTAATAATAAAGCCCTGGATTACTATCATAAGTCTAAAGACATTTTTATCCTACTTGGAATGAATGCCAAAGCAGGTGATATTTGTAATGCAATCGGAATAATTTACTCAAAACTTGAAGTACCTCACTATGCACAGGATTATTTTCTAAAAGCTGATCATTATTATTTTAAAGCCCGGCTATACAACAAACAGGCTATTGTATTACGAAACCTTGGAAATCTTGCTTTTGAAAGAAATATAAAGGATACGGCAGTGAGCTATTTTAATAAGGCAATAGCGTGTTTTGAAAAAAACGAAAATAAATATGAAGCTTTGAAAACTAAAATTCTGCTCGCTGCTGAACTATCCCATAAACTAAAATATACAGACGCATATCATTACCTGGAGGAAGCTTTAATTGATGCACAAAAAAATAAATTTCATGACCTTATTCAACAAGTTAATATAATAAAAGCCCGTATCCTGATTGGAAAAAATAATCTGAAAGAAGCTGAAAAAATATTATCCCATATACAAACGGATAATGAAAATATTACTAAACAATTGAAAATGCTTCAGGATATTATAGGCCTGCATGAAAATAATATCATGCAAAATAAACATACAACAGGTAGTGAAATTATCGCTCAAAACCAATATCAAAATTCAGATTATTATACCGGAAATAACGTTAACGCGGCTATCCTTAAACTGAATGGATCAAATGAACATCACGGATTTAACGCGAATAATCCGGATACAAACAAAAATTTGCTTAAGGTTATTCTCTTCATCGGGTTCCTATTGATATTCAGTGGTGTATTTTTTTATCATTATATGTCAAAAATAAATAAAAAAAACAAACTGTTACTGTCTCAAAAGAAGAATATGGCTAAGAAGAGGGAGACGACAAGGAATAATGTGACGAATAATGAAATTCCTTTAATAGATGTGGAAGCCTTTGCGGATAGTAAAGATAATATCTGGGAAGATGTACTCTACTGGATAGAAGATAAGGAATTATACAAAGACCCTGAACTTACATCTGATATTCTTGCCCAAAAGTGTTTTAGTAATAAAACTTATATTAATGAAATAATTAAGTCACATACCGGCAAAACATACGGTGAATTCATAAATGACAAAAAAGTGAAATTTGCCAAAAAATTATTGGTTGAATATCGCAACTACAGTACACTCTATATAGCAAACAAAGCCGGTTTTCGCTCCAAAAGCAGTTTTTATCGACTGTTTAAGGAAAAAACCGGCGTAGCTCCAGGTATTTACCGTTCATTGTCAGTCCGAAAACGTAAAAAAATAACACGTAGCACTGCTTCAGTATAGCCCAATGTCAGGGGGATAAGCATAACCTGTTAATGTTCTTTTTTCTTTGACAGAATACAACGGTATAATTAATAAAATATGAAAAATGTGATATATGAAGCATTATATAGTACTATGTATGAGTTTGATCAGGATGATGGTTTTGATATTCCTAAGCTGCTCTGCAGCAAATTCTTTTGGGCAATACCAAAAAAACATGGGTAAATACAGCTACAGAGAAAACAACCCTTTGAAAAAATTTCCTTCTGTTGGAATTGGGGGTGGAATTAACAGATTCTTTGGTGATAAAGGAAGTGCAGAAAAAGGAATATTGAATGGCTTCATGCAACTAAAAGCTGATCACCAGTTATCTAAGGTTTGGGCTATCGACGTTAACATAGCAGCAGGATATTTAACCCAGCAATATAAAAAACCGTATCAATTGTATGATTTTAAAATGAATTACTTCAACTCGAATGTTATCGTACGTGTCCACCTGGCAAAATTTTCAGGAAGGAATAGAAATTCAATGGTCGCTCCATTTATTGCCTCAGGCTCCGGATATATGTACTTTGAAACTTACCGGAATTTGTATTCCCCTGATAATTACCTGTATTCCCTGAATGATAATTATGTGATCACTGATAATACCGGAAATTCTGTCTTAAGGGATGATGATTTTGAAACCAGGCTCAGTGATATCGAAAACCATGTAATTATTTTCCTCTTTGGTGGGGGAGTGAAAATGAACTTTAGCGAACATGTTGAACTCTGTGCAGATGCTTATTATATCTATACAGGTTATGATTTCATGGAAGGAAAATTGTCATATCTCAACAAGGGGAAGGGTAAATGGATACGATCTGAAGCTAATAACTATCATGACGGTCTTTTACAGGTATCTTTAACATTGATGTACAGCTTTGGTTATAACTCCGGTAAAAGAAGTGTCAGATGTCCCTATATAACCCGGTAATAAATAAAATCATAGTTAGTTATGAATAATGAACTTACTACTCCGTGATGCTCTGGTTTGATATTTTATGAATTTATGGACAAATACTAATTATTATCAAGTTTCTTGACAGGACTCATGAATAGTACAGGCTATTAGCATTCAAAACAAAATCGATAAAAAATGAATAATACATAACTATAGTGTCAGTGGAATTATTGAGTATTGACAGAAGGACAATTCCCATTTGATGAATTATGAAATCGGGAAATTTGGCCGGGTTATATGTAAAACTCTTTTACTGAGTTGTAAATAAATTCTTATCTGAAGGTAATACCACTTAGCTTGGTGAATAATGTTGTGTGTTGGTTGATATGGTGAACCTCTATGCTGTATTATTTCTGCTTTAATTGCGCTTTTTATAGCTTCCATAACAACAGATTGTATATATGGGAAAAAATAAACAATGTAAGAATAAAAAAATTTCAATAATGGGAAATAATTGTGAATATGGAACGACATGTTCTTTCCCGTTTACGTAATATTGCTTTGTACAATGTAATTATCAATTATATAAGGAAAAATGATTGCAATAAAACTTAAAACAGAAAAAAATGAAACATGTAAAACTTTTTATTAATGTTTTGAGCATTGTCTTTCTGATGCTATTTAGCAACAATCAGATACTTAATGCTCAGACTTCCTCGATTAAAACCACGGGTGACCTTAAAGTCTTCAATGGTACTTACATCACAACAGATGATATGTCAATTGATACTTCAGGTAGCCTGGAAAATAACGGAATTGTAAAGGTTACCGGAGATATTACAGTGAATTCTGCCGGTTCTTCAAGTACTGGTGAACTCGTTCTTAACGGTTCATCGACTCAAACCATTTCTGGTAGCGAAGACCTCAATGTCAACGATATTATATTTGAAGGGGCGGGGTACGACGTTCAGACTACGGTTAATATCGAAGGAAATAGCGTTTTTACCAATGGTGTGCTAAGTGTGGATGCCACAGATAGTATTCATTATCTTAGCTCCGCTACTACATCTGTAGCAAGCAATAGTTCTCATGTTGACGGGAAAGTCTCAAAAACCGGAAGCGCTGATTTTATTTTCCCGATCGGTGATAACGGTATGGTTAATCAAATTAGTATTGCTGGAATTACAGGTACTAACTGCTTTTCTGCTCAATACTTCAACCAGGCCCCGCCGGATAACAGTAATCTGGATGGATCGCTAAACAATGTCAGTGCTAACGAATACTGGACTTTCAACCAAACTTCAGGTAGCAGCAGCGTGGATGCTACATTCTACTTTAATGATGGTACGGTCTCAGGATTTACTGATCCAGCTACTACTGTTATTGCCAGGTACGACAATACCAGCGGATGGCAGGATAAAGACCAAACCTCTTATACTGGGGACGCCTCTTCCGGTACTATTACATTAGACGATATCAGCGACTTTGGTGATTATACTTTTGGGGATGTGGGTGCTTATCTTGTTGACCTGACTGCCTTCCTCGAAGGGCCATATAATACTTCTAACGGGAATATGGATAAAACACTGAATACTCAAGGTGTTATCCCGTTGAACCAGCCTTATAATACAGCCTCATGGAATTACACTGGCGAAGAGAGCTTTTCTATAATCCCTGCTGATGCCGTTGACTGGGTGCTTGTAGAAATCCGTGATGGAACTGATAATACATCAGTGTTAGAAACCAAAGCTGCCCTCATTATGCAGGATGGCAGTATTCGAAATGCAGATAATGAATTGATTAAATATGTGCCCTCCGGCGCAGCAAGCAGTCTTCACTTTGTTATCGATCACCGTAATCACTTTCCTGTGCTTTCAGCTTCTGCTACTACGCAGAGCGGTGGTATTTATACTTATGATTTCTCTTCCCAATCTGATGCTGCTGGCAAACCTGCAACAGAGGTTGAAACTGGAGTATATGCTTTAATGGCTGGTGATGTGAATGCAGATTTCAATATAACAGCTGTAGATAATACTCAATGGATGAGCGAAAATGGTTCAACTGGATACAATTACGCTGATATGAATATGGATGAAAATGTAACTGCGCTTGACCAAATTTTCTGGACTAATAATAATGGTAAATCATTCATAATGCCTTAGTTTTATAAATAATATATAATCTATAAAGTATTTTTTAACATTTTAAAAATTTAAAATTATGAATAAAATAATATTAATAATATCAATAGCTTTCTTAAGTTTTAGCTTTAATAAGCAACTTTCAGCCCAAAAATGGGATTTGAAAGTAGAAAAGACTAGAGATGATGGTGTAATTGGTGGCACTGTGGAATTAACATTTTCAATTAAAAGTGGAGATGCAACAACATGGAAATTAGGAAATTCAAACTTTTGGATTCAATATGACCCAGCTATTATGACAGTAGTAGAAAACCATAGTTCACCTAACTACTCTACTAATTTTGGAGGTGGATTTGAGTATAATGATCCTACTATTAATGGTTCTTTTGATGGGGAAGCACATTTGAATTTAGTTTATAATTTACCTGGCTCGCCTTCGATGGCTCAGGATGTATCACCAGGAAGTTGGACAGTGATTTCTGTACTTAGCTTTACAATTGAGGATTTGAGTACACTACCAAACTGGTCATTGGATGATGCTTCTGTTTCTATAGAGTCAGACAATATGTCAATTGTAACACAAGGCACAGTTACCTTTCCTTCAAACGAACCCCTTCCCATCGAACTAACCAGCTTCGATGCCAGGGTAAATGCGCAAAAGAATGTTGATTTAAACTGGACAACAGCTACAGAGATCAACAACGATTACTTCACGATTGAGCGTACCGCAGACGGCGAAAACTGGACAACCATCGCAACAGAACCGGGTGCCGGCAACTCCAACAGCAGCATCGATTATGCCATCACAGATACCGACCCACTGCAGGGCGTTTCCTACTACAGGCTGAAACAAACCGACTTTGACGGCGCCTTTTCATATTCAGATATCCGCCAGGTGGAAATCAAGCCATGGAACGACCTCAGCATTTATCCCAACCCAACCACGGCAAATTTTTCCGTGGAAGGCCTGGAACATAAAGCCCGCGCTAACTTATACAGCAGCATGGGACAAAAAGTGAGAACCCTGTGGATCAGACCCAATGAAAAAATTGATGTGTCTGCGCTGGATGCAGGCGTCTATTTTCTAAAAGTAATTGATACACAACAAAACCTTAAAATCTTTATTCAATAAACCAATAACAAAATCGAATATAAAATAGTAGTAAGTTGCTTTTTGAAAATGTAAAACATTATGAAACGAACATGATCCGCCTAAGGCGGAACACACAAGCAAATGATTAAAGTTAGGCTACTGCATGTGAGTTCCCCCGTATAATATGACGGGGTAAACAGAGTACCATTAAAACCCATTTAGACATATGAAACATACATTATTATACCTTTTGATACTGATGCTTTCCGTGCATGCACTGCACGCCCAGGTTAGCATCAATGACGACGGCTCCAGCCCGGACAGTTCCGCTATCCTGGATGTGAACAATACAGACAAAGGAATGCTTATTCCTCGCATGACCACTACCCAGCGGGATGCGATCAGCTCTCCGGCCGTGTATCTGATGATATACAATACGGATGCAAGTTGTATGCAAATTTATGTGGACTCCCAGTGGAACAACATCCATTGCTTCCAGTGTGCCCCGGAAATTGTTTCCCAGCCTTCAGGCCAGCAAGTGTGCGATGGGGGTACTGCCACCATTGCCCTGCAGGCCAATGGCAGTAATCTGATCTACCAGTGGCAGGAAAGCACTGACGGCGGCAGCACCTGGAGCGACCTGAGCGATGGCGGGTCAAACCCGGCCTATTCAGGAGCTACAACAAGTTCATTAATGCTTACCAATGTTCCGGCAAGCTACGATACCTATCAGTACCGATGTGTAGTTAGTGGTGATTGTTCGCCGGATGCGACAAGTAATACTGCAGAATTAGGGGTTTGCGGAGATGATGTCACTTTTACTTATAATGGAAGTACAGTAACTTATGGCACTGTATGTTCAGCAGGTGAATGCTGGCTGGACCGCAACCTGGGCGCTTCACAAGTGGCAACCGCTACCGATGATTCCCAGGCTTACGGCGATTTATACCAGTGGGGGCGTGCAGCAGAAGGACACGAGGATCGCACCAGCTCAACCACCTCTACTAATGCTACCACCGCTGTACCCAATGACGGAAACTCATGGGATGGTAAGTTTATATACGAACCAAGTGGCACTCGTGATTGGCTCTCCACTCAGGACGACAACCTTTGGCAAGGCGTAAGCGGAACTAACAACCCCTGCCCAAGTGGATACCGATTACCAACGGAAGCAGAATGGGAAACGGAACGCCAAAGCTGGAGCAGCAACGACGCAGCGGGCGCCTTTGCCTCGCCCCTTAAGTTGCCCGTAGCAGGCTACCGCTACCGCAGCAGTGGTTCGTTCCTCTATGTCGGCTCAGTCGGCTACTATAGGAGTAGTACGGTTGATGGCATCCAAGTCTACTTACTGCACATCTTTAGCAATGATGCCTACATGCGCAACGACTACCGTGCACACGGTTTCTCTGTTCGCTGCCTTAAGGATTAGCCCACGTAGAATATTTGCTTCACTGCGTTGCGCAAATTCCACGTGGCAAGCACTTTGATATACCCCGCAGGATGAAAGACAAACAGGGTGATTTTGAAACTGTGACATTTAAACTCCCTGTTCCGCCTTTTCGGCGGACAGGGGAGTTTATAAACACCCGCCAGGCGGGCCGGAATTTTGAGAAAAACGATAGCAGGACAATGAAGAAAAGAGCAATTAAAGAATTACTACACCTGAAACGATCACAACATTCAGGTCATATAAAAAAGCTGAACTAGATCAATCAGTGCTTTAGTCCAAACCACGCCCTTCAGGGTGTGGAAAAAATGCCTAAAGCTAAGCATAGGGCTTTAGCCCTTTAAAAGAAACAATAACACGATAAAATCAAATCAATATGAAAAAGACAGCTCTATATTTTCTAATGATGATGTTTATCGTACCTGCGGCTTATGCCCAGGTCGGCATCAATAACGACGGCTCTGACCCGGACAGTTCCGCTATCCTGGATGTGAAAAGCACAGACAAAGGAATGCTGCCTCCAAGGATGACTACTGCCCAGCGGGATGCGATCAGCTCTCCGGCCGAGTTTCTGATGATAATCAATACGGATGTCGGTTGTATGCAAATTTATCGAAATTCCCAGTGGAATAATATTTGGTGCTTCCAGTGTGCCCCGGAAATTGTTTCCCAGCCTTCAGGCCAGGAAGTGTGCGATGGGGGTACTGCCACCATTGCCCTGCAGGCCAATGGCAGTAATCTGATCTATCAGTGGCAGGAAAGCACTGACGGCGGCAGCACCTGGAGCAACCTGAGCGATGGCGGTGCCTATTCCGGCGCTACCACCGCTGCGCTTACCGTTACAGCCACTGCCAGCATGGACGGATATCAATACCGCTGCAATATCAGCGGCGATTGCAGCCCTGATGCAACTTCATTCGAAGTTAATCTTTCCGTTAATACAGCACCCTCCATTACATCACAGCCCTCTGATCAAACAGTATGTGATGGCGGGGATGCTTCATACTCCATCACAGCCACAGGTGCAAATCTAACCTACCAGTGGCAGGAAAGCACTGACGGCGGCAGCACCTGGAGCAACCTGAGCGATGGTGGTGCCTATTCCGGCGCTACCACTACATCACTCACAGTGACATTTTCCACAGCTATGGACGGATATCAATACCGCTGCAATATCAGTGGCGATTGTAGCCCTGATGCATCTTCTAACGAAGTAAGCTTAACTCTTGATCCATATCCCTCCGGCACGGTACACTGTATCACCGGTGGAGCGAATGTTGTAGATGTAACGAACTCCACCACCGGCGAAACCTGGATGGACCGCAACCTGGGCGCTTCGCAGCAAGCCACCAGCAGCACTGATGCCGATGCCTACGGCGATTTGTACCAGTGGGGCCGCTTTTCCGATGGCCATCAGTGCCGTAGCAGCGGGACAACGACCACCCAATCCGGTAGCGATACACCAGGGCATAGTGATTTTATAATAGGAAGCGATGATTGGCGATCCCCAGCAAATAACAATCTCTGGCAGGGCGTAAGCGGCACCAACAACCCTTGCCCAAACGGTTACAGGGTACCAACAGAAGCAGAGTTGGATGCAGAACGCCAAAGCTGGAGCCACAACGACGCAGCGGGCGCCATTGCCTCGCCCCTTAAGTTGCCCGTAGCAGGCGACCGCTACTACAGCAGTGGTTCGCTCTTCAATGTCGGCTCAATCGGCTACTATTGGAGTAGTACGGTTGGTGGCTCCTACGCCTACGACCTGAGCTTCGGCAGCGGCAATGCCGGCATGTACAGCAGCAACCGTGCACACGGCTACTCTGTTCGTTGCATTAAAGATTGATTTACCCTGTGAAATATGAAATATGCGGAGTGTAGCGAAGCAAGCATTTCACAGAGTTTTTAACCACCCGCCAGGCGGGCCGGAATTTTGAGAAAAACGATAGCAGGACAATGAAGAAAAGAGCAAACAGAAATCAATTTTTTTTTTTTGACATTAAAAAAAGGCAAACAATCCTTAAATAAGACTAAATATTTACGATTTGGGAGATATTTGTTAAATCAGGAAGAAAAAATGGTTGATTTGGGAAATAATTACCTTATTTGTATTTACGAATGAGCATTTATGTATTATCATTGTGAATGATAAAGTAGAAAATTGCAACAGTTCATTGTTTCTTGAAAAATGCACAAGCAAGATTATCTGAAATCCGGGGATAAAAAATCCGGACATTATGGACAACCACTATTTAGGTTTTTAAAAAAGAATACAGTGATAATTAATGTTATAGTTGTTTGATTTATCAATTGGCGTTCATGACTTCAAATTATCGTTCGATTTTGTTTAGGAACTACAAGATGGATGGATAAGTCTTAAGTATTGATTTGCTTGTTTCCGGCCTTGTATTAATTAGAGTCTGTCAATAAAGTCAGTGTCTGGTTTATCATGTTCATGGTAAACAGGCCGGGTTGAAATGAAAAATATAAACGTCCGGCTGATTTCTGAGCTTAAGTCTTCACTTTTATAAGTCAGGCTATGGAATTTATGTTACAATTTGGATAACTCTGCATCGGGGGTTGTAGAGTGTCAGGTTTTGATAAATCTTTTTGTATTCATAGGATAGTTGCTCTGAAAAAAAAGCCGGCGTTTATATTTTTTTAGACCGGACTCAATATTTTAAAAACAAATAGATACTGAAAAGCGAAAAAAAGTTCCTCAAAAAAGTGTGCATACTTAGTTAACCTGTCTTTTTATGAATAGTACAGGTTAAAACAGGAAAACAAATTAAAATGAGAGTATTGTTTTTTTTATTGCTGATTTTTCTACATTAAAGCCTCTTCCCGTATAGCCGGGTTTGAGGCTTTTTTTATTTTCATCAAAAATTGCTGCGTATCTCAAATTCTGTCCGGGGGTTCAACCTTTACTGTCGCGTATTTATTAGTAAACCAGTATACAAATTACAAGATGTCAAAGCATCCCTGCTATACCTGTACCATTATTTACAGGCCATGTTTTGCATTTTTGCTTGTTAAAATTATGAGTTCGGTCAAAAAAGATCGAAAATAGATTTTCAGCAACTTCATACGCCTATCTTTGTGCCATATGGCTTAATATTTATTTTTATGAATAATGCTGGTTAGGTCGTTGTTGATAAAATCGCTATTTATTTGGAATGATGAATGTGAAAAATTATAATTTTGTGTTCTGTGGAAGAATTGATTAAGACATTAAACGAAAGTCAGCAAGCTGCTGTTAAACAGACAGAAGGACCTGTAATGGTGATAGCGGGAGCCGGTTCCGGGAAAACACGTGTGCTTACACATCGTGTGGCCTACATGATCAGTAAAGGGATCGATCCGTTTCATATTCTGGCGCTGACATTTACTAACAAGGCAGCCAGGGAAATGCAGGGCCGTATCACTAAAATGATCGGTGGCTCCCATGCTAAAAGCGTTTGGATGGGAACGTTCCATTCGATATTTGCACGAATTTTACGTGCAGATGGCAGGCATCTGGGGTATCCTTCAAATTATACGATTTATGATATGGATGATGCAAAAAGGTTGGTGCGAAGCATAGTGAAGGAAATGAACTTAGACCCGAAGACTTATACTCCCGGACATGTACTGCATCGTATCTCTGCTGCCAAATCCAACCTGATATCCCATGAGCAATATAATGGAAATGCTGAGCTGATGAACCAGGATAAAATGGCTGGAAAGCCTTATATCGGAGATATTTACAAGCGTTATAATCTAAGGCTTAAAAAATCCTCGGCTATGGATTTTGATGACCTGCTTTTTAATATGAACCTTTTGCTTCGCGATTTTCCGGAAGTTCTGTATAAATACCAGCAACGATTTCAGTACATCATGGTAGACGAGTATCAGGATACAAACTTTGCACAGTACCTGATCGTGAAAAAGCTTGCGGCTAACAATGAAAATATTTGTGTGGTGGGTGACGATGCCCAAAGTATTTATGCTTTTCGTGGAGCCAACATTGAAAATATCCTGAACTTTAAAAGCGATTATCCGGATTTAAAAACCTTCAAGCTGGAACAAAATTACCGTTCGTCACAAAACATCGTAAATGCCGCCAACAGCATTATTGTCAACAATAAAGACCAGTTGCAGAAAACAGTCTGGACTGATAATATGGAAGGCGAAAAGATACATCTGATACAAACTTCCACAGACCAGGAAGAGGGTATGCAAATTGTGTCCATGATTTTTGAAACCATGCAAAATGAGAAAGCAAAACATAGTGATTTTGCTGTGCTCTATCGTACCAACGCACAGTCGAGAGCTATTGAAGAAGCTTTAAGAAATAAGAACATACCTTATCGCATTTATGGCGGGTTGTCATTTTACCAACGGAAAGAGGTGAAGGACCTGTTGGCTTATTTCCGGCTGGTTATTAACTCCCATGACCAGGAAGCCCTGACACGTATCATTAATGTTCCGGCACGTGGAATAGGTAATACAACCATGGAGCGGTTAATTGTTGAGGCTGACAACACAGGAAGAAGCGTTTGGCAGGTATGTGAAAATATTATGGAAAGCCAGGCAAAACTAAACGCAGGTGTCCGAAATCGTATTGATAACTTTGTGACAATGATTCAAAGCTTCAAAACCGAACTGAAGAAAAAAAATGCCTACGAACTGGCAAAGCGTATTGCCCGTGAAAGCGGAATTATGAAATTACTAAAAGATGATGAGACACCCGAGGGGATCAGCCGCTATGAAAATATCCAGGAACTCTTGAATGCAATCAGTCTTTACGTGGATAAAGAAGATGATGATGTGCCGGGTGGTATTCTGTCTACACCGGATGAAACCGAACCGGAATTACGTTCCCTGGATAAGTACATGGAAAATATTGCACTACTTACCGATGCTGATCAACAGGATGATCAGCAGGAACGTGTCTCACTGATGACTATC
Organism: Bacteroidales bacterium; assembly: GCA_021740245.1. GTDB lineage: Bacteria > Bacteroidota > Bacteroidia > Bacteroidales > PWNQ01 > PWNQ01. The sequence goes on from JAIPAE010000025.1 coordinate 16,946, forward strand.
CATGGTGCAAAAGGGTTGGAGTTCCCTTATGTATTTATTGCAGGACTGGAAGAAAACCTTTTTCCCTCAATGCAGTCTATGGGAACACGTGCTGAACTGGAAGAGGAGCGCCGTCTTTTTTATGTAGCTGTCACCCGTGCCGAAAAACAAGTGTGGTTGTCCTACGCCGAAACACGGCGAAGGTTTGGTAATGTCATATTTTCGGAACCTTCCAGATTTATTGATGAACTGGACGAACAGTTTATCTTTAAACCGCAAGAACCTGGTTTTGGCAGTTGGAAATCCGGCAATGGCTTTGGCAAAACAAATATGCAACCTCCGGCAGGTCAAAAATTTCCCCCGAAACGTAAACAGATCAGTAAAAAACAACCGGATACCGGGCCATCTGCACCCCCCTCAAATATTGATGATATAGTGGCAGGCGCTATGGTGGAACACACCAAATTTGGACAGGGTAAAGTCATCAGTGTAGAAGATTCCGGTCCGAATAAAAAGGCTACAGTGCATTTCAGCACTGTAGGCAGAAAACAGTTATTGCTTCGCTTTGCGCGTTTAAGACTGATTTAATGATTTGTAATTAACTGTAAACTTTTATTATCTTTGCCGTGTTATTATTTATAGTTTAAATCTGGCTTGCCTGTTAATAATGTTATTTCCCAGATTTTTTCTGAAAAAATTTATTATGGAATATAATACAGTCCGAGAAAAATTAATGATACCTGAATATGGAAGAAATATTCAGAAAATGGTTCATGCGTTAGATGAAGAACCGGATCGCGAAAAGCGTACACAGATGGCCAAAGTCATCGTAAAGATCATGGGTCAGGTGCGGCAATCAAAAGACCGTGAAATCGGTGGTGATTTTTATCAGAAGCTATGGGATCACCTGTTTATTATTTCCGGTTTTAAATTGGATGTAGACAGCCCTTATCCGCCGCCATCGCCTGAAATATTAAACTGGCAACCGGAAAAGCTGGAGCGGGACCAGGAAGAAATACGGTTTCGTTATTATGGACGGAACATCCAAAAGATCATCAAGCAGGTCGCTGAACTGGAAGATGGTGAACAAAAAGAAATATTGATCAACACATTAGCGAATCACCTTAAAAAGCTGTATCTTACATGGAATAAGGAATCTGTGGATGATGAGATTATTTTCAGGCAAATGGAACATTTATCGGATGGAAAAATCAAACTGACAGAAGAAACAAAACTAAATGAAACCCGCGATATTTTAGCCCGTTCCAACGCCAGGAGACGCAGAACTACGAATAAACCGTATCAGAGGAATCATAAAAACAACCGGAAAAGACGATACTAACTGTTAACAATATGATGTTGATAATAAGCCGGCGGAAGACCTTTTCTACCGGCTTTTTACGTTATCTTTATCCTGATTTATAATACGTAATGAAATATTTATCTAAATAATAATACTATGAAACGAATATGATCCGCCTAAGGCGGAACACACAACAAGCAGATGATTAAAGTTAGGCTACTGCATGTGAGTTCCCCCGTATAATATGACAGGGTAAACAGAGTAACATTAAAATCAATTTAGACATATGAATGCTTTTGAAATAACAGGAGGAAAAAAGCTTTCGGGATCAATCACACCCCAGGGTGCTAAAAATGAAGCGCTACAGGTACTTTGTGCAACATTGCTTACCGAACAGCGTATTATCATTGATAAAATTCCTGATATTCGGGATGTTAATAATCTGATATCGTTGTTAGAAGAAATGGGCGTGGAAGTAGAACACCTGTCGCCGGAGAAGTATGCTTTCCAGGCTAAGAATATAGATTTGGAATATCTGACTACTAAAGCATTTCGCGAACAGGCATCCAGCCTTCGGGGGTCGATCATGATATTAGGCCCATTGCTTGCAAGATATGGAAAAGCATATACGCCCAGGCCGGGAGGTGATAAAATTGGTCGTAGAAGGCTGGATACTCATTTTTTAGGTTTGCAAAAACTTGGAGCCAAAATTGAAGTGCTGAATGATGATACTTACCGGGTGAATACTGCCGGGCTAAAAGGGGCCTATATGTTGCTGGATGAGGCTTCAGTTACAGGTACAGCCAATATTGTCATGGCCGCTGTTATGGCAAAAGGGACAACCACTATTTTCAATGCTGCCTGTGAACCCTATGTTTTGCAATTATGCCGCATGCTGATTAATATGGGTGCCAAAATTACAGGTGTGGGCTCCAACTTGTTGACTATTGAAGGCGTTGATGAACTTTTCGGATGTGATCATACGATGTTACCGGATATGATTGAGGTGGGTAGTTTTATTGGAATGGCTGCTATGACTGCATCAGAGATAACCATAAAAAATGTTCATTTGAAAACCCTTGGGTTGATTCCTGAAGTTTTCCGGCGTATGGGAATCCGCATCGAAGAAAAATACGACGATCTTTATATCCCGGCGCAGGAACATTATGAGATAGAATCCTTTATGGATGGGTCTATTCTGACTATTGCCGATGCGCCCTGGCCCGGATTTACTCCCGACTTGATAAGTGTTGCTCTTGTTGTAGCTACCCAGGCGCGGGGGAGTGTTTTAGTGCATCAAAAAATGTTTGAATCCCGTCTCTTTTTCGTGGATAAACTCATTGACATGGGTGCCAAAATTATTTTATGCGACCCGCACCGGGCTACTGTCATCGGACAGGACAGGAAAGTGCCACTGAAAGGTATTCAAATGGTATCACCGGATATCAGAGCAGGGGTTTCCTTGTTAATTGCTGCATTATCAGCAGAGGGCAGGTCGGTAATACAGAACATCGAACAAATAGACCGCGGTTATCAGCATATTGATAAAAGACTGAATGCGCTGGGAGCCAATATTGTCAGACGCTGATTTTATGGGCTGTTTCTGTATGTAATGTCTTGATCAAAATATGTTTAGCCTGGAATAATGAAACTGTTTATTAAAGGCAAGACTTAACCTGTCATTTTGTCCCTTTTCGTTAGTTTGCGTCTGTCAGGTCCATGATAAATGTTATTTTTGCAGATATTTGTTCGCTTGGCAAGTAATTTGATAAGTTTTGATGAAGTTGAAAAAAGGATAAAAATCATGAGCAAAAAAAATAAAGAAAAACAAACAGAGAATCTGAGCGAAGAAGCAAGAAAAGCAGAAGAAAATACAGAATCACAAATAGAAGCAGAAGAAAATAATAACCTTGATAAACAAGAAGCCTCTGCACAGGAGGAGCCGGAGCAGGAAAAGGACGAAGCAAAAGCTCAGGAGAATCCGGAAAACCAGCAGGAAGGCAACTGGGAAGATAAATATAATCAGCTTAACGACAAACATCTACGCTTGTTTTCCGAGTTTGATAACTACCGGAAACGTACCATGCGTGAAAAGGCAGACCTTATAAAATCAGCTTCGGCTGATCTGATTAGAGAAATGTTAACCCTGATCGATGACATGGACCGTGCTATAGAGGCAGTTCCTGAAGAGCAGGAGGAAGCCCGCAAGGGAATGTTGTTGATACGTGATAAGTTTGTGAAATTATTAAAACAAAAAGGGTTGGAAGAAATGGATTCCAAAGGTAAAGAGTTTAACACCGATTACCACGAGGCGGTTACCCAGATTCCTGCACCCAGTGAGGATATGAAAGGAAAAGTTGTTGACGTGGTTGAAAAAGGATATTTTCTGAATGATAAAGTATTACGCTTTGCAAAAGTTGTAGTAGGCAAATAAGATTATAATATTATATGGCACAAAGGGATTACTACGAAATATTGGAAGTTTCCAAAAACGCATCGGCGGATGAGATCAAGAAAGCCTACCGGAGGAAAGCGCTGAGATATCATCCGGATAAGAATCCGGGTGATCCGGAAGCAGAAGCAAAATTTAAAGAAGCTGCAGATGCTTATGAAGTATTGCGCGATCCGAACAAGCGAAACCGTTATGACCAGTTCGGGCATGCGGGAGTTAAGAATGGAGCTGCCGGTGGTGCTGGCTTTGGCGGGGGTATGTCGATGGATGATATCTTTAGTCAGTTTGGCGATATCTTTGAAGAGTTCGGCTTTGGTGGCGGCTTTGGTGGCCGCAGCAGTGGCGGAAGACGGCGTGTTAACCGCGGAACAAACATACGGGTGAAAGTGAAACTGACACTGGAAGAAATTGCTAACGGTGTCAATAAAAAAATAAAAGTTAATAAGTATGTTACCTGTGATACATGCGGCGGAACCGGAGCTAAAGACGGGTCTTCTTATCAGACATGCTCCACCTGTAATGGTATGGGACAGGTACGGCAAGTGACCAACACTTTTTTAGGACAGATGCAAACCACATCCACGTGTCCTTCATGTGGAGGTGAAGGAAGAACCATATCTCAAAAGTGTACGGCATGTACCGGAAATGGTATCGTGAAGGGTGAGGAAGTGATCCCGCTGGATATACCTGCAGGTGTTGAGGATGGTATGCAGCTATCGGTATCCGGAAAAGGTAATGCAGCCGCAAGGGGCGGGGTACCCGGTGATATGATTGTGCTCATTGAACAGATAGAGCATGAGGATTTTTCAAGGGATGGAAATAATATCCTCTATAACTTGTATATTTCATTCCCGGAAGCTGTTCTTGGTACCTCAGTGAGTGTACCTACAATTGACGGGAAAGCTAAAATTAAAGTAGAACCCGGAACTCAGGCCGGACGTATACTGAGGTTGAGAAATAAAGGAATTCCGTTTTTACAAAGTAGCTCAAGAGGGGATCTGTTGATCAATATTAATATCTGGACACCCAAAGAGCTGAGCAAAGATGAAAAAGAAATTTTGGAAAAACTAAAGGAATCGGATAACTTTAAACCCAATCCGGGCAAAAACGAACGAAGCTTTTTCGAAAAAATGAGAGAGTATTTCAGCGGATAATCACTGAAATAATACATGTTCAGTTCTTGTAACTTAAATGATTTGAAATGAATATACTTGAGGTTGAAGGGATAACAAAAGATTATTCCAATCACAGGGCGCTGGAAGATGTGAGTCTGAATATCCCGGAACAAAGTGTTTTTGGCCTTTTAGGACCTAATGGTGCCGGCAAAACTACCCTGATCCGTATTATCAATCAGATATCTTCAATGGATAAGGGGAATATCTATTTTAAAGGCGAAAAACTCCGCCCCCAACATGTTGACAGGATCGGTTATCTTCCGGAAGAACGCGGCCTGTACCGGAAGATGAAAGTAGGCGAAATGGCTCTTTACCTGGCTCAACTGAAAGGCTTATCCCGGGCACAGTCTATGGAACAACTGGAATACTGGTTTAATAAATTTAATATTGCGGATTGGTGGTACAGAAAAGTGGAAGAGCTTTCCAAGGGAATGCAGCAAAAGATACAGTTTATTGTGACTATTATCCATGAACCGGAATTATTGATCTTCGATGAACCCTTTTCCGGCTTCGATCCTATAAATCAGGTGATGCTAAAAGAAGAAATACTCAAACAGAAGGACAGAGGTGCTGCCATAATTTTTTCAACACATAATATGGCTTCGGTAGAAGAGATATGTGATAATATAGCTTTGATCCATAATTCCAAAGTGATTTTACAGGGTGACGTAGAGCAGTTGAAAGAAGATTACAAAACCAACGAATATGATGTTGAACTTGGAAATTGCCCTGCCGGTATGGCATCACTGAATGGTCATGATATGAAAATTGTTCGTGAAGAACAGCAGGACGACCTGGTTAAAGGCCGGTTGCGGGTTAATAATGAAGTTACGACTAATGAAGTGATACGCCGGTTGATCAATTGTGGTGAAATTCGTGGTTTTAAAGAAGTATTACCCAGTATGAATGATATTTTTATCAAAAATGTAAGTGAAATTCCCAAAGCCTAATCCCTGAAGCTATGAGTAAAGTGTCTTTAATTGTTAAGCGTGAATATATTTCCCGGGTCAGAAAAAAATCGTTCGTGATCATGACGATTCTGGGCCCCTTGTTGTTTGCCGCTCTGATGGTCTTACCTACCTATCTGGCAACCAAAAGCGATGAAAAAAACCTGGTGAATGTGGTTGATGAGACCGGTATATACAGCAAGGCTATTAAAGGTAATTCTACAGTGCAGTTCCGGAACCTGAATATGGGAATAGAAGAAGCCCGGGTTGCTTTTAAGACCGATTCTGCTGATGCTCTGCTATACATTCCAAAGACAGAGAGCAGTCAAAAAGCGAAAGCTGTTTTGTTTTATCAGGACAATCAACCCAGTTTAAATGTTCAGGAACGTGTGCGCAGTGAAATGGATGAGATTTTGGAACATGTCCTGATTCGCACAGAATTGGGAATTGACCCTCAAAAACTAAAGGGGTTAAACCCTGACGTGGAGCTGACAACGCGAAATATCGAAACGGGAAAGAAGAGCCTGGCTTTGTTGACATCAGGACTGGGGCTTTTTGCCGGCATTTTGATCTATTTCTTTATTTTTATTTTTGGCTCCCAGGTAATGCGTGGGGTTTTGGAAGAGAAGACAAGTCGCATTGTTGAAGTGATCGTTTCATCCGTAAAACCTTTTCAGCTTATGATGGGTAAAATTATTGGTGTTGCTTTGGTTGGACTGACCCAGTTTTTGTTATGGGTGTTACTTACTTTTATGATCATAACAGCAGTTAATATTATGAATCCCGGCTTGCTGGATGCTTCCGGTGATAAACAAAAAGTGATATCGGATTCCGGAGCATTGATGCCTGATAATTCGGAATCTGCACAGCAGAAAGATACTTTTGATGCCGAAAGCGGTTTTGCGGCGATTGCCACAGGACTGCAGTCAATCAATATTCCTTTGATGCTGCTGTCATTTCTGTTTTTCTTTTTGTTTGGTTACCTGCTTTACGGAGCGTTGTTTGCCGCTATTGGCTCTGCTGTGGACAATGAGGCAGATACACAGCAGTTTATGCTTCCGGTTACCATTCCTTTGCTCTTGTCTATTGTAATGGCTTCATTTATCGTTCAAAGCCCTTCAGGACCGGTTGCTTTCTGGTTTTCTATGATTCCCTTTACTTCACCCGTGGTAATGATGATACGGATTCCTTTTGGCGTGGAGGTCTGGGAACTGGTTGTATCTATGGGGTTATTAGTGATTACATTCCTGGGAGCCGTTTGGCTGGCGGCTAAGATATATAAAACCGGAATATTGATGTATGGAAGTAAAGTGAACTACAAAGTGCTTTGGAAATGGATCAGACAGTAAAAAAATGCCACTAACCTGAATGGGCTATTCTTTGAATATGAATAGCCCTGACAGATTTTCTCAGAGGGATTCCCCTTTATAATTTTAATGTTAAACCTATGTTTAGAATAGATAATCCATAACCTATTTCTGCAAAAATACCTGCATTATCACTGAAGTAATAATTTCCTCCGATGTGGATTCCATAAATTAATGCAGGATTTTTGTTGTCAAAATCATCTGCTTGCATACCATCATCGGAATTAAATGTAACTGAAGTTATGTCATAACCAAGCATTGCTTTTGCAAATACAGTTGAACGTTCGGAAGAATAAAAATGATATTGTGAAATTCCGCCAAGCAAAAAATGGCCTGTTTTAAAATTACCAACATCACCATTTGATAGTCTTATTTCATAATCTGTATTGGCATATCCTACCATTAAGCCCAGGCCGAAATTCTCGGCTATTCCATATTCAAACTGAATGGATGTGGGAGGTAGCTTAATGTTTTCGGGTAGTTGTCCTGAGCCTAAACCAATATTTAGGTTTAGGTTCATGTCGCCCTCTTCATAGTTTTGTGCTGATGCTGAGAAAGCGAACATAAGCGACAATGCTAATAAAATGGTAATCTTTTTCATGTTTTCTTCGATTGTGTTTTTTCCTGACATCAAAGGTACAATTTTTTGTTATGATAATCTTAAACTCACAAAAAAGAAAAAGCTGCCCTTCGGAAGGACAGCTTTTAAAAATAAGATTTTCAGCAATATCATTTAAAATGAAAGAATAGCTTTTTTGATTCTGGAGATAGCATCACGCAATTCTTCTTCGCTGATCACCAGTGGTGGAGCAAAACGAATGATATCCCCGTGAGTAGGTTTGGCCAGTACGCCGAATTCAGCCATTTTAACGCATACATCCCAAGCTTCAGCACCATTTTTAGGTTTAATAACAACAGCGTTGAGCAATCCTTTTCCTCGAACAACAGAAATCATTTCATGGTCAATTTTTGTCATTTCTTCACGGAAAATTTCACCGAGATATTCGGCTTTTTCTGCAAGGTTCTCTTCTTTAACAACTTCCAGAGCTGCAACAGCAACGCGGGCAGCCAGCGGATTACCACCAAAAGTAGAACCATGCTCACCGGGCTTAATGGAAAGCATAACTTCATCATCAGCTAATACGGCAGAGACCGGATAGACACCTCCGGAGAGTGCTTTACCCAGGATCAGGACATCGGGGCGAACATCCTCGTGGTCACAGGCCAGCAATTTTCCGGTACGGGCAATGCCTGTCTGTACTTCATCGGCCATAAATAGGACATTTTTTGATTTACAAAGCTCATAAGCTTTTTTCAAATATCCGTTATTGGGTACCATAACACCGGCTTCTCCCTGGATAGGCTCTACGAAAAATCCGGCTACATTGGGGTCTTCCAGTTCTTTGGCCAATGCTTCAGTATCGTTATAAGGAATGGTCACAAATCCTGGAGTATAAGGACCATAGCCTTTATATGCATCCGGATCCGATGACATGGATATAATAGTGATAGTGCGGCCATGGAAATTGTTTTCAGCTACAATAATCTTCGCTTTATTTTCAGGAATTCCTTTTTTCTCATAAGCCCATTTACGACATAGCTTGAGTGCTGTTTCACTTGCTTCAGCACCG
>JAIPAE010000107.1 GCA_021740245.1 Bacteroidales bacterium
AAAACAACAATGAATACCGGAAGACACTCTACTGTAGTAAAATTAGGCAGGGGATTGCAAAAAGCCCTTCCGGCGGTTTCGTTTTTGGATGCTATCCTGGGAATTCCCGTGCTGCTGCGTCCAAAATCGGAGTTCCCTGTTGTTTTTTTACTGGCTCCTCCACGTTCCGGCTCTACATTGACTTACCAGCTTTTAACCACAGCTTTTCAAAACCACCATCTGACAAATGCCGGCAATCTTTTGTACACCATGCCTGCTTTTGGAGGATGGGTGTCAGAAAAACTTTGCAGGAGCAAAACCTCTGATTTTAAATCTAAACAGGGCTTTGTTGCCGGCCTTTGTGGAGAAGCCGAAGGATTGCGCTTTTGGTCTCACTGGACGGGAATAACCCTTGACGCCGGTACAACGTATTTTAAAGCAAACAAAGCCGGAAAACTGAAGCATAAGCTGGAGCATTTATGCGGTAAAGACACAGCTTTTATAACCGGATACCTGGGGCATGTGCTGGCTATAGTAAAGTTGAAGAAACTTTTCCCTAAGGCAGTCTTTTTATATCTGCAACGCGATTTGCTTAGCAATGCAATTAGTTTGTATAATGTGTCTGCAGACGATTGGTATTCAGTCAAAACAAATTCTTTTTCTGAAGTTCAGTCAAAGGATAGATTTACTCAAATCGCCCATCAGTTAACGGATATCCATAGTTTGATCATAAAGCAAAAAAATGAACGGTTTTATACACTGCGGTATGAGACGCTTTGTGACAAACCAGAGGAAGTAATTGCGGATTTTCAGGAATTTGCTGACAAACAAGGAGTTCATCTGCAACGAAAACCTTCTGAAATTCCCAGTTCCTTTCCATATCAGGTGAAAACTCCTCCTGATAGTGAAATTTGTCAACATCAATATGAGGCATTAGAAAAGGGAGTGAGCTTTTTAGATGGTGAAGTTCGAGAAGAAATAAATAAACTTTTTTAATTTCTATTATGTTGTGCCTGGCATTTTTTATCTATTTCTTCAACGAGCATTAATATCGGTTTATTTTAGCCAAAATTTACTTTATAAGCCTGGATAATTTTTTTCTCCCTTTTAACATAACCATTGTCATCGTACAGAGCAAAACCGAGCGGCAGCGAGGGTTGGCGTAGTGAGCTGCTTCCGCCGGAGGCGCGAAAATCTCCCGGCGAAAAGTTGCGAGAGTTTTAAAGTGTTTTTTAAGATCTGCGCTTTGGATATTCTGGTGATTTGGGTTATTCTGGAGTTGAAGCATCAATAATCCCTCCGTTTTTTTTCTCCCAGTCGTTTCTTCAGCAGAAGTTCCGTTTTGCAAATGGCTTTGCCTTCCGGTGGGTGATTATTCTGTTGATTGCCGGCCAGACCGTATGACTCGCAATAAAGGTTTGGCCTGTGAAGCTTTATCCAACGTTTGATACTTCGTGCATACTGCAGGGATTTTTGAAGTTGTGCGAATTTTGATTCTTCGCTTTGGTAGTAATTCACAACATACACCGAATCCACGGAATCATTTCGGATTTGCTTTAAAACCTGCGGAGCTAACACATGAGCGGAATCCATTTTCAATACAGCAGATGTGTCCTTGCTTACAGGCTTTAATGCAACCGTATCCCAGCGATATTCATATACTTGGGTGCGTCGGTCGTAAAAGTTGGTGTTCACGGCCGAGTCCTGCATGCGCTGGTGAATATGCTTTTTTACACTATCAGCGGAAAAGAAATAGACATTGTCAATGTAATAGGATGCTGCATTATAAGTACTAACCTCTTTCAAAGGTCTTCCGTTTATCATCTGCTGTGGGCTTTCCACGGAGATAACGCCAGTCTTTTCATCATCCCGGAAGTTGCCCATGATAAGATAGGCTTCATCACCTTCTGCCCGGTAATAACCCGAAACCATCATCCATTCCGTAAAAGAAGCAAAATAACCATCATCATAACTATTTTGGAAATTTAAACCCTTCTTTTGTTTGAGCAATCTGGTAAACAAGTTAAAACGCTTCCGTTTGTTTAATGCAATACCAAAATTATTAACTGCATGTAAACTTGACTCTTCCAATGATAGTTTAGCTTCAAAATAATAAATACAATCTTTTTGTAATTCCCGCTTAAGTTGACATTGAAAATATGCCCTATTATTATTCCGATAAGATGAATATATATGTTGATTTATATAAGCTTTTCCTGATACCGGAATTTGGTAACCAAACATATTTTGTGGAACTTTCAAATGGCTTGAACCACAAGAATGAAAAAGAAGTACCGAACCAAATGTAGGCTGGCTCCAGTGTTTTACCAAACGATTAAACTCATAGCGATACACAATGCTTTCAGGACAATCTTCTTTTTCTTCAAAACTGTGGTTGAGAATTAAGTTTTCCTGTCCGGCAATACGTTCACCATAAAACAAAAAAACTATTAAAACAGGCAATAAAATTTTTGCATCTATATTATTATATCTCATATCAGTGGATATTTTACGCTTTGCAACTGTTTATTTCCTAAACTTTGATTAATCCAATATTCTTCCCAGCCATAATAATTGCCATAATTTAGACCTCGCCTGAGGGCTTACCTCTTCCGGGACTTTGGCGTGCACGGTAATTCTATATTTTCCGCCGGAGCCAGAGCCATAATTGTTTCTGGAAATAACAATAGCTGTAGTCTTTTTTAAGATAAACCATGATAATGGATAAAATTTTGAATTTCCACTAAAAAAAGGACCAAATCCTTCATCTATGGTATGTTTTATAAAACCAGGCAAACCAAATAATCCAGTAAAAGCTAATAGATTACCACTCTTATTCTTTGCGTTAATAAAAACTGGACCAGTTAATATATTTTCTCTTACAGCCTTAATATTTATTTGGGTAATCTTATGGCCGTAACCAAAATGATCATTTAACTCACTATTGGTAATTACTCTTTTATCCTTTTCACTCAGCGTTATTTGATAGGTGTCTGATTTTTTATATTTATATCCTGGAAAACCCTTCTTATCAGCAAAAACAAATCTAGTCTTAGGTATAATACCTTTAGGCTTGTTTTTTTCGAATAAACGCCGAAAGAAACCACCACCCCGGTCAGATTCAGTTTTTGTTGCATTGTAGTTTTCGATATTTTGATACCCTGTATAAGTTCTACTTAAATCTCGCACATTGCCATATCCACTTCTTTGACGATTCTTATTTTTCTTTTTATCCTCATCTCCTTCCGGAGCAAGTCCCCAGGCATCAATATAATTCATCGGATTATTATAACAATACGCATAAGCTGAAACCCCCGGAAAACCACTCGCCATCGGATCCACACTCAACCAAACTGACACCTCGCTATCATAATACCGAGCCCCGAAATACAGCACATTAGCACCGATTTTTTGGTGCCGGGATTTTGCGCTATACACCACTTTCAGCGGTGATGGATTTTGATGGTATGTAAGTCTTGGGCATCCCATTGAGCAATAAAGATATAACATTTTTTTATGATCCTTCAGAAAATCCTATATTTTCAGGTTTTACCATTCGACTCCACGACTAGGTTTAATTATCTGAATTGTATCAGGAACAGCTTTCTCTGGATAACCAATTTTTTCAAGCTTAATGTTTTTATCTCTCCAGTGATTAAAGCGATAATAAAAGCTTTCATGAAAATAAAAACTTAAGTTTTTTTCTGCACTTGAAATCTTCCTGTCTTTATTTATAATATTAGCTTTATTATTCAAATTATCTTTGAAATTAGTAATGAAAACATTAAACTCTTTTCTATTATAAATACTATCAAAAATTGGCAAATTCATGATATAACAATTAAACATTCTGCTTTTCTCTTTTTTAACTTTTATCGTTTCATCACACTGAACAGGAATATCCTTATATCTTATTATTCCTTGATAGTAATTGACAGCATTTTCCAGTGTATCATTAGTTATAAAAGTTATTTCTTTTGAAGAATTATTGGATATCTCATACAAGAAAACTATTTCATATGGGTAGTACCAGGGATCAATACTATCAGTTTCTGAATAAGTAAATTTATTAAGCTCAAAACTAATTCCTAATAGAGTAATACTAATTGGAGAAACTTCATTTGTTTTGTCCTTATATTGTTTATCTTTACAAGAAATAAGTGTTATAAACAAAGCAATTAGGATAATGTGGTTTAGTACTTTTATAAATTTACCTTGTAACATTAATATATGATTTATAAAGTGAAGTGTTTGATTTTTTGTGAAAATAATACAGGCTGTTGTTCTCATATTCCATATACTCAAAAATTCTATTCATAATTTCTTTCTGTTGTCCTCCACTTAATTTAGAAAAAGTATGATGTCTATATTGAGCTAAATATGCAATATAATTAGTTCCGCCTGGGGCTTTGCCACCAGAATATCCTTTTATTCCATGTCCTTCAAATTCATGTACTCCAACATAATTCAATATGGCTTCAACCGACCCTAAACTGCTAAAACCTCCCGAACGTGCAAGAATTTTTACATTTCCTTCATTATCTTCATCTGTTCTTAATCTGTTCACTATTTCAGGATCATTATAACCTTGTAAAACACCATTTTTACTTTTTCCAGAAAATACAGTGACAGATGAGTTATGAAGTTTTGAGACATCAACTTCATCCGAATTTGATAAAACATGATTAGTAATTTCAGCCTCAGCCTTTGCAGACAAATGAATGTCTTTCATTGGTCTAACATCCACGTCTTTTTGTATGTCAAAAGTACGTGCATTACCATTGTTATTCTTGTAATTATTGAATTTTTCTTTAGTTGTGATGAATATTTCCCCCGTAAAACCACCTTCATCAGTACCTAAGAATACTCCATTCTTATCATAATATGGACTAATAATTTCATTTCTTCTCGCAATGGTAGCCATTCCATTTGGGTCAACCATCATCACCGGATTTCCTTCTGCATACATGTAGGGTGAAAGGCCGGGATACTCATCCGCCATCGGATCCACACTCAGCCACACGCTCACCTCACTGTCGTAATACCTCGCCCCGATCCCGATAGCTATCGGGTAATGATACCCGGTATTCTTATCCTTTTCTTTGGCCGAGAAGGTGTAGCGGGTTTGCCAGTCGATGCGCTGGGAGATGAAGTCTTCGCCGGCGCTGCACATTGCGCTGCTGCGCAGTTTAGCGTGATTATATATGACTGAGGAACTGAACATCATCATAAAATTAATAATATTTTTGCTTAGCGGCAATAATAGGCGAAAACATTTATGCCAGGGTGGTTCTTTCCTCCCCCTTTTAACATAACCATTGTCATCGTACAGAGCAAAACCGAGCGGCAGCGAGGGTTGGCGTAGTG
>JAIPAE010000026.1 GCA_021740245.1 Bacteroidales bacterium
AAGCTGTTTTTTACATTATTAGTATTCAGGTAAATACCATTCCAGGATCCCTGGCCATCACGACCGCTTATTATTACATTATTGCTGGCTGTACCCTTGATTTCAAGGAAGGCATTATATTCATCCACCCAGAAGCCAAAGTTTTGTCCAAAACTAATTTCACAGCCTGCATTGATGCGTAATGAACCTTCGTCGGTTTCTCCAATGTAAACCAGTTCATTGACAAAGAAAGGAACTCCCGGATCATCCCATTCATGCGTATTTTGTCCGGTGATATAGCCACGTTCGTAAATGGAATTTGAGAACACGTAGATCTCATCCATACTATCACCTGAATTATTCATATTACCAGTATAAGTGCTACCCTGACCATCAAGCTGAGTTACAACGTTAGCCGCAATATGCAGCGGATAATTCATGTTTGCTGTAATTGTGTTACTGGAATAACCAGAAATATCCGATTGGCTGTCTATAAACATCCCGTAGCCACTGTTGTGACGAATATTCGAATTTTGAAGTTCCAGTTTGCCATCATCCATGTGGATAGCCGCTTCACTTCCGTCTGAAGTACCGGCATACTCAACAATACAATGCTTCATGGTATTTCTTAGATCATTGGATTTAATCTGAATTTGATTCCAGGCCCCTTCAGATTTTATTTCTCCTGTAAATTTGATCGGATTCTGTGCTGTTCCTTCAGCGGAAATATATCCTTCCCAGGTGTCATAATCCTGTATTTCAAAGCCGGCATCCTGAGCAAACTCAATGGTAACACCGGGTTCAATTATCAATCCGGCATTTACCTGAATCATACAGGGAACGAAATAATCCACACCAGAAGACCTGTCTTCCAGTACCATTTCATCATTAATGTCGGAGCAGGATAGCTCAACAGGTTCAACAACAGGTTCGTCGTCGACCTCATCATCTTTTTCGCAGGCGCTTAAAAATAAAATACTGCTTATCACAATTAAGGTTACTAATTGATGCATAAATTTTTTTGATCTCATAATGCTATTTTTTTTTGGTTAAAAAGCGATTAAACAGGAATTGAGGATCGCTTAAAATTCACTTTAATTAAACTTTTTTCAGGCTTTACTGACAAATAGAATAGTTTTATTGTTCAAATTTAATCCCTTTGAACCAGGCTTATAAATGTAATTTACTGTTAAAAGTAAACCATAAAATTATTGTCGAATAAACTATCATTGCCAATGAAAATATTTAGTTAAAGTTTTAAAAGTCTATGTACCAGTATTCTAATGTTGTATTTTATTTGGTGGAGTTTTTTTAAGGTTGTTTTTATGTAATGTATGGATTATATATAGATTAACAGTGATGCAAATTTATACTAACCTCCAACATTTATCACTTATTAAACTTAAGTGCTATGACTACTGAGGGAGATAAAACATACAGACTTTCCGGATTTATTTAGAAAGTGAGATTCGGAACCAGTATTTTGGTGATTATTTTCGCAAAGCAGAAAAAAGCTAAATAATTTATTATTGTCAGGTAAAATGAATAAAAAGATATAATGTAATTAATTTCATTTTTAAAATGATTTGACTCCTATGGACTTTGTTTTGTGATTTATCTATTTCCTCTATGCAGCCACTTTGTGGAGTTTTGTATTATTAAAAGCAAAATTTCCTGTTTCTGAAATAGAAATAAAATCAAAACGGGAACTCCTCTTCGTGTTCTACTTTATCCACCTTTTTTTGCTGAGGCTTTTTTGCCCTTTCATGTACGGGATTTCCTTCCACGTAGATAGCTTTGTAGGGTTTTGTGGGACAGGCGTATTCACATGCACCACAGCCGATACAGATATCTTCTGTAACTTCCGGAATACGTAAGTTGTTTTTGTAATCAACCATACGCACAGCCTTAGTTGGACAATGTTCGGCACAGGAACCACAGTCTGTTCCTTCCGTTTCCACAATGCAATTTTCTTTAACAAACTGTGCTTTGCCCAGCTGCGTTAGTTTTTTCTCTTCGGTAGAGATGGGTAATATAGCTCCTGTCGGACATACATCACCGCAAAGGGTGCATTCATAATTGCAATACCCGGCATGATTATCCAGTCTGGGTTGCATTAATCCTCTGTAACCGTATTCAAGCACTGCCGGCTGTAAAACGCTGGTCGGGCAAACATTAACACATAAATGACAGGCTGTACAGGCATTGTTAAACCGCTCCGTAGTTTGCGCCCCGGGTGGAGATACAGGGTTTTTCCTTTCTATCTCTGTTGTTGCATTTGAGGTAACCAGTTTCTGAGCCTTAGCCAGTTTGGAAGCGCCCAACAGCACCAACAGAAATCCCCCCATAAATTTTCTTCTGTCAGTACTATGATTGTCTGTACTTGCTATGGGAACTGCTTTTTTGGTTTTATAAAGATCGTTTAACCTGAAATTGGCACTGGACTCCGGGCATACCGAAAGGCAGTTAAAGCATCCGACACAACGGGAAAAATCCACCTGTAAGGATTTATAGTTAATACATTCCCCTTTGCAGGCATTTTCGCATAAACCGCATTTTGTACATGTATTTTCATCCAGTTTGATTTGAAAAACGGACACCTTGGAGAACAGCCCCAGGAAAGTACCCACCGGACAGATTGTATTGCAATATAAGCGTCCTTTTGAAAGAGACATCCAAACAACCAGGATAAGAAAAATGATTGGAATAATTAAGACTTCAAAATGAATTGTTTGGATGTTAACTTTGTGTACAGCATAAATATCAAAACTGTTTAAAGTGCTTGCTAGAAGATTGGTTGCCCCGGAAAAAACGGGGCGGAACAAGTTTGAAGTAATCCTTCCGAAAATACTGTATGGATCCAGCAGCCCCAATAGCAGAATGTTCCCTGCCAGTAAAAAAGCAACAGGTACTCCCAGTAACGTATAGCGAAGCCATGGTATGGATTTGATATATTTATAATGATATCTTTTCTTCTTCTTAAATTTTCGCTTCAGGTAACTTATGACATCCTGCATTATTCCCAGTGGGCATATCGTTGAGCAATAAACCCGTCCAAATAACAGGGTTAAAATGAAAACAATTATAAAACCGGTTGCAACCAGGGAAAAAACATTAAAAAACTTTAACAAAGAAGGTATAAACTGAAGAAACAGGACTCCTGTAATAAATTCCGGAGGGAATAAATCTGCAAAATCCAGGAAAAATATCACCAGCAGGGTCAGGAAAATTACCGATAGGACAACTCTGAATCGTTTCAAATGTTTGTATTGCATATTTAACCGGGATTATGGCCAATTTTTATTTCATTCATAGAATCAGGTCTAACCTGTTTTTGATCGCCTAATTTTAAAACTTTTATTGTCGTGTATTCATCAAAAGAATGTTCATCTGATGAATTGATGTTGCTTGTTTTTCTTCAGGATTTATAGCTTAAAGCGACCGATTTTCAGCTTTGTAAGGTCGGATTCACCATAGCCAGCTTTGCCTGCAATTTTAATGTAGTCTACCTTATCTATGGTAGTTCCGAAAATTTTGGCAGCAGCCGTATCTGCGGCTACCATATCGTCTGACACAATCTGGTACCTCATTGTTCTGACATCGGCGGTAGAAACACCTTTTGGGCCATTGCGAAGCATCACGCGATAAGCGTCGACAACATTTAAATCGGGTTTACGGTAGGAGGCAAAATCAGCGATACACTGGTGAAGATTGTTCCTGTGCCAGAAGCGACGGTCCCAGACGATGCCCATCAGATTTTTCATTGATACCGTCAAGCGGGCAGAGCCGTGGTTTTTTAAGATAGGGACATTGATAAATACGTCAGATTCCTGGATCAGTTCATGTTCTTTCGTTTTGGTCAGCTTTTTCCCTTTGGGCACGTTCACTTCTTCGTAGTAACCTTCTGTATGTCCGGGGGCAACTTTGGCACCGGCATCTTTGGCTGCTTTTTCGATGCCGCTGTTTTTATAGCTTTTTTGCCAGTTATCACAGGTGTGGTCAAACACGTAAACCTTTTTAGCTCCTGCATCAAAACAGTGTTTTATGATGCGTTGTACGAGTGTCGGATTTGTATTGGCCGCTTTTTCGGGGACTACGTCCCAGCCAATATTCGGCTTGACTACCACGGTTTGATTGGGTTTTACAAATTTCTGCATGCCGCCCATGGCTTCCATGGCGCGGTCAAACATCTTATCCGGCTGTCCATCCTTTACTGCAACAAGATCATACGGAATCCCTTTATTTAGCGTCGTGTTTGCAAATATCCTTCCGTATCCACCGAATGCAATAAATGAACCGGCAAATATGCCTGCTCCTATACTCTTTTTTAAAAAATCCCTGCGCTTCATAAGTTATACTTTCGTTAAAGTAATAATTAAACCGTATACCACAAAACTAATAATTTTAATTGATTTAGGTGTATTTTGTATGGCATTATTTTAAGGAATGATTGTCAGGGAAGATGTTTTAAGACTGGATTTTACTATCATCACATCATCAAAAAAAATCATTCCAACTAACAGGAATTTGATGAATATAGTTCAAAGGGCTAAAGCCCTGAGATATTTTTCAGGGGGATCAAATCATAATCTCTGCCCTAAAGGACAGAGCAATTAGGGACAGAACAATTAATGGAAAGATTAAATAGGGAGAGAGCAATTAAAGGGAAGAGCCCCAATTGCCCCGGCCATTAATTGCCCCGATTGAAATTAAGACCCCAACTGCCTCTCCGGCCTTCAGGCCGGGGGATTTAGAGAATTTGACACTTTGCTTTGCTTTTGAATAAATTTGTTTTATTTTAGTATATATGGGGATAACAAATTCAAAAGGGCTAAAGCCCTGGGATATTTTCAGGGGGATCAAATCATGATAATCTCTGCCCTAAAGGACAGAGCAATTAGGGACAGAACAATTAATGAAGAGATTAAATAGGAGGAAAGCTATTAAAGGACAGAGCCCCAATTGCCCCCATTAATTGCCCCGGCCTTTAGGCCGGGGATTGAAATTAAGACCCCAACTGCCTCTCCGGCCTTCAGGCCGGGGATTAAGAGAATTCATAAAAACATCAACTATGCCATACGTTAAAATTTACCTGCACACAGTTTGGGCAACAAAAAGCAGAAAAAAACTGATAACAAAAGAAATCAGACAACAAATATTTGATCATATCCTGGAAAATGCAAAGAAAAAAGATATTCACATTATTGAAATAAATGGATATTTGGAACATGTACATTGTGTTATTTCATTAAAGCAAGAGCAAAACATCTCAACCGTAATGAATCTGATCAAGGGCGAATCTTCTTATTGGATAAATAGAAATAAGCTTATCAACACAAAATTCGGGTGGCAGGATGAGTATTTTGCAGTATCAATTGGTGAATCTCAGTTGCCAGATGTAACCAGGTATATAAAAGAGCAGGAGAAACATCATCAAAAAAAATCATTCCAACAAGAATATGATGAGTTTATAGAAAAATATGGATTCATGAAATATGAAGAATAAAGTTCAAAGGGCTAAAGCCCTGAGATTTTTTCAGGGGGATCAAATCATGATAATCTCTGCCCTAAAGGACAGAGCAATTAGGGACAGAACAATTAATGGAAAGATTAAATAGGGAGAGAGCAATTAAAGGGAAGAGCCCCAATTGCCCCGGACTATAATTGCCCCGGCCTTCAGGCCGGGGATTAGGATTAGGATTAAGATAAAGAATTTTATATGAGTCCAAATACAAATTTTTGCTAATTGTTTCTGTTTATCAGAAAAATATTATATTTGTGATGAGCCTTTACACGAAAAGGTTATGAAAGCCGAGTAATAAATCAAACTTATGAACTATGATGAATAACTCACTGTCAATTAATATAAAATCAAGGAAAACACTGCAAACGATAATCTTTAATGCTTCTGCATTTTTATTTATTTTCCTGGTTCCGGCCATTTCTCATTTGATCATGCTTCCGGTTTATTATATTGAACCGATGCGTTTAATGCTCATTCTTATGCTGCTGCATACCACACGGTCAAATGCATATATTATTGCGCTGACGCTTCCGGCTTTCTCGTTCTTGTTATCCGGGCATCCTGTTCCGCCAAAGATGATGCTTATTACCACTGAGCTTACATTAAATGTCTTTTTGTTTTTCTTCTTTGTCAACAAAATAAAATCTGTTCCTGCTGCACTGATTACCAGTGTTGTCGGCAGTAAAGTTATCTATTATCTTGTGAAACTCGTACTCATCAATGCGGCAATTCTTTCCACCGGATTAGTAGGAATACCCATTTATATGCAGATCATCATGCTGCTGCTGTTTACCGGCTATGCTTTTATAGCAATAAAGAAAAAACAATAACAAACCGGGACAAGCACTGAAGCCTGGTTACTATCGGATCGCCATTTTGCCATCACGATAACTACCGGGACGCCACTTCGCAAACTCGCATATAATGGCAAGTTCCGTTCAAAACTCCATATTTCGCTCGAGCCTTCGTTCCATGACTCTGGCAATCCGTATGGAAATCTCGTAGAGAAGGTACATGGGTAAGGCGACCAAAAACTGGCTGATGACATCAGGCGGGGTTATAATGGCTGAAATGATAAGGAAAAAGATAATAACATGCTTACGGTACTTCCGTAATAAATTTGTCGTTATGATCCGGTTTGCCGTCAGAAAAATAATAATGAGCGGCATCTCAAAAACGATCCCGGTGGCCAGGCACAACATCGTGACAATCCGAACGTAAGATCCCAGGCGGATTTGGTTTTCAATAGTGCTGTCAAGAACATAATTGCTTAGGAAATCTAAAGTTATCGGGCTTAGCACGAAATAACCGAAGGCAACGCCTATAAAGAAAAGGATAGAAGACATGAACAGGGAAAAATAATATCCTTTTTGCTCTCCCGGATTTAAGGCCGGTTTTACAAAGTTCCATATCTCTCTTAAAACGACCGGCATTCCCAACACAAAGCCTGCTATAATGGAAATCAGCAGGTGTGCCTTAAATTGTCCGGCAATTTCAATATTGATGATTTCGATATCGTTTTGGTTGATGCAAATGGCATCCGAGCCAATAATTGTTCCCAGTTGGCAAAGAAATTGGTTGGTGATAAAGTCGGGTTTTTGCGGCCCAAGGATAATGGTGTTGAAGATAATCTCTTTGAATAGAAATGCGAGAACGGCAAAAATTAAAATGCCCAGAATGGAGCGGATAATTGTAAATCGTAAGTCTTCCAGATGTTCAAAAAATGACATTTCATCCGGGTTAGACTTTTTTCTTGAAAACAATCCAGTCATTGGGGTTAATTATCGATTTTCAAAGGGAAGGAGGGAGTTAGTCACTATTCTTTTTTTTCTTTTTCTTTGTCGTTTTTGTTATTGTCCTCTTTTTTCTGCTCATCTTCACTATTTATGGAATTTTCCAGGTCTTCTTTTTCTTTGTTAAACGTATCGCGGGTGTCTTTGCTGGCATCTTTAAACTCCTTTACCCCTTTACCCAGGCCGCGCATAAGCTCAGGAATTTTTCTGCCTCCGAAAAGCACTAGAATGATAATGGCAATAATGATAATTTCCGGTCCGCCGATGATGCCAAGAAGTACGGTTATAATATTCATGTTTATTCCAGTTTAATATTCTTGTTTCGTAAAAATACCTTTAAATGCTCTGCTACACAAGATTGTCCATCAAAAACTGGTTCAATCAGGCAGCATCTCAATATCAGCAAATATAATATATTCGGATAAACAAATTTAAAATATCTTTTACCTTATTTTTCGTTTTAGCGTTTTCAAATACTTTTGGTTGTTAAAAATATTGCCATGCCCGGGATAGAATGTTTTGCAATTAAGTTGCTCTATTTTTTTCCAGGTTTCCAATAGTTGTGCCTGATCATTGGCAAAAACCGGATAAACGGAATTGGGTAAAACATTAAAAAACGTATCCCCGCAAATAAGATGTTCTCCTTCAATGAGTACACTTATGGAGCCTTCTGTATGCCCCGGCGTATGGATGACCTCACCATCAATTCCGAAATCTTGCAAGCTGTATTTGTCCGTGATCGTTATATCGGCATCTACGGGATTAAATTTTCCCTGCATAAAGGAATTCCCTGCTGATGCCAGTAGTTTTGTCATAAAAAATGTACCGGCCGGAAAGTCTGTTTTACCCGCTTGCAGCAGTCTTTTTTCTTTTTCATGCACTAAGACGGAGGCTCCGGATTTTATTTTTATCTCCTGCAAGCTGCCCACATGATCGTAGTGAGCGTGCGTTACAATAATCAGTTTAATTTCTTTTATGTCGGCTCCCGCATTATTTAATGCACGTTCCACTTTTTTTGTCTGATTAGCTGTTCCCGTATCAACCAGAATATATCCATCAGGTGTGTGGACAAGATAAGAATTGGTCTGGCCTGTTTTTACTTTTGTAATACGTGTCATTTGTTTACTGTTTTTACCAAATGAATAGCTTAGAAATGCTAAGCAAAGGTCAAATGTTGTTTGGTGTTATATGTTATTTCTTTCGCCATACATTAACAATCTCTCCAACATACATGGTATGAAAGTCATTGTCAAAGAACATTTTCTCTGCAAGTAATGGTATAGTAATCTTCTTTTTCGGTGTAATTGTGTGTATCCCTGTCGGGATGAATAAAAAGAAAAGCCAACGGTTTTTGCCAGAGCCAGCCCAGAGCTGCCCCAACTGGCTGTCATCATGTTATAATCTTCCGGATCACCGGCCGTAAGCAGCATCCAGTCTTTACCTATCATACGGATGGCATTATCGTTAAGTTCTTCCCAGGAAATTTTTTCAAAATCTTCGGTATCATCAAGTTGAATTTGAGCCTGGCAGGAAAGAAAGCTTAATGAAGCAATAATCAGGATCAGGCGATGTTTCATATGATAAATTTATTCCATTATAGATAACGATTTCACTTTATAATACGCCCTGAGCTTATTAATACTCAGGTTATTTGTACTGGCTCGCGCCACAGGCAGTTACTAAAGGAGAAAAATCAGGCATGTTTACTGAAAAAATCCTCAACCGTTTCATTCCAGGCATCCAGGTATCGTTGACGTCATTTATTGCCTGAGTTTAGAATTTTATTGGCTTTTTTGGCTGATGCATTGTATTCATTTACTGCTTTATTGAATTGTTTGATGTCCTGTTTTGTGCGGTTTCGTTTCTTTTTAGCGTCAAATGATTTCTTGATTTTTTCGAAATTGTCTTTTTTGATAAAATAGTCTGTCATGGTAGCAAAATCACCTTCGGCTTCTTTTATATAAAAGCGCAGGATTTTGATGGCGCCATTTTTTAGGCTGGCATCGCCCTGGAAAGAGTCCATTTTTTTCAAATCTTCAATACCTTCCTCTGAGAATTGTTTTAAAGATGCCGTACTTTGTTCGAAACTCATGATATCATTTTTATCAAGGGCTTCCATAACATAAGCTTCTTCTTTATAGGCTTTGAAGAAAATGAGATAAACATCGTTGTAATAGGAGAGTGTTTCACCGGCATCGGAAATTTTACGGGACATTCTATCCTGTTCTCCTTCCTGTAATGTAACGTCATGTTTTTCGGCAAATTTCTCTTGAGCATATACCAGGTCTTCAAACGACTGGTTGAGCTTCTCACTGGCTTTTTCTTTTGCAAGCAGATAAGCTTCCATCATATCATAGGATTGTTCAGCGATATCTTCCATATCCAGGATTTTGTCATAATCTTCTTTCAGAACGGTGTAGCTCATATCCAGATAATCGATGGCTGCAATGCGAAGGGAATCACGGGTTTCGTATTTAGGCATTTTGCGGATTTGATTTTTTGATGCATAGATTTCATCGATCAGGTTTTCTCTTTTGCGCTCTATTTTTCGAGCCCTTTTACCTCTCGTTACTGCTTTAAGATATTTCCAGGTGTCTCTTTTGGTGTTATCCAGTGCATCGGAAATCTTTTGCATGTATTCTACCGGAGACTCATAACTTTGAGCATACGAATGAAATGGGATGAAAGCCAATACGATGATGATGATAATGAAGGGTTTGATGTGTTTCATTGGTTTTTGTTTTATGATTTATTTTTGATTTATATAATCGCACATAATATAATAGGCTTCTTGTATATAGGCATCCTTTTGAATATCCGCCATATTATCTTCATGAATTTCTTTGTTTGCATCGTGGATGCTGCTTATTCCCTTAAGGTATGACGGATTTTCTACTGTAAAAGAAGCTTTAATTTTTGGTACTTCCAGGGCCTGATATTGCTGAATAAATCGTTGAAATTGTGGTGGGTAAAGCGGAACGGAATAATTAGTTTCTTTTTCGAACAGGAAGTTGCCTTTGTATTTGATTCTGTTGAAAGTTGAATCGGTTCGAATCCGTTCAGAAGATAAGTTTTGTAGGTTGTTTACGGGCAATGGACTGGAAGGGTAGAAGTATGCTTTTTTGCTAATGCTGTCCAGTTGCAAAGCAGTAGGATAGGCCATCTCACCAACATTCAGGCTGTCGTAAATTGATGGTAGTGTAATATCAGGAGGAATGCCAGATATTTGAAAGCTGTGGCCATCTACCCGGTAAAAAGCACCAATGGTGAGCTTAAATGAAGCCGGAGACTTCGTTTTGGCATGATCATGGTTATCCTGTTGAGATGCATCCAGCGGTAAAATTGTTTGCATTGAGGATTTTCCGTTTGTTTTTGTGCCTACAATTATAGCCCTGTTGTAATCCTGCAGAGCTGCTGTAAAGAGTTCCGAAGCTGAAGCTGTAAACTTATTGACCAGGATGATCAACGGATCATTATAAATAGTTCCTCTGTTCGCATCTTTTAATGTTTCCATGCCCTCATGACGACTTTGGACAATACTTATCGTTCCCCGGTTTATGAACATTCCGGCCATAAGAACTGCCTCCAGGATCGCACCTCCGCCGTTATTTCGCAAATCCAGTATTAAACCGGAAATATTTTCGCGTTTGAGCTTTATCAATTCCCGCGCCATGTCATTGGCAGAACCCTTGCTGTAAAGATTGTTGTTTTCGGCCTCCGTATAAAAAGAAGGCAGATAGATGTATCCAATATTTTTTTCACCTTTAAGCAAGAAACTTCGGATAATGTTATCCTGGACTTCCGTTTCGGCTTTTCGCAGCGCTATTTTAATTTCTTCACCGTTTGCCTTGCGAACCGTAAACTGAGATGAGCTAACATCATCGGAGCTTAACAAACGTATGGCCTCACTGTATGAAATACATGTAAAATCTCTGAATTTGCCTGCTGAGGCAATATTTACAATAATATCACCTTCGTTCAATGCATTGGATTTCCAGGCCGGGCTGCCTGGAATAAGCTTATCAATTTCCAGTTCACCAAAGTCGTTTTTGATGAGTTGAAAACCAAAAGACAGGGAATTTTTGGATAATGAATTGCTGAAGGCTTGCTCTTCAGTATGCGAAAAATAACTGCTGTGTGGGTCATAGGCAGATGCAACCGACTTCAGATAATTTGAAGCGATATATGCTTTCAGCCCGCCATTATGATTATATTTTGATTTTAACCTGCACTGCCAGCGATCAATAGCATTATTCTGGAATCCGGATAACATCTCGTAACCGGGAGTCACTTCATCTGCAATTGAATCATTTTGATCATACCAGTCGGACAGCGCATAATATTTGATAATCCTTTTCCATCTTTGTATTATTCTTTCTTCGGATAAATAACCATTTTGTCTATAGAGTACCAGGGTATCAACAGCATTATAGTTAAGTGCTTTGTCTTTAAAAGTCTTCAGCAGGGAATCGGTGAAATTTATTCGGTGCGTATAAAGTTTAGTACTTAAGCTTAAAAATGATTGTTCCCGGTTTTTGATCTCTGCAGCAATGTTATGTTTCTTTTGTTTCAGCTTTTGCATGTCTGACTTGGTGAAATATATCCTTTCCGGATCCAGCCGTTCGATGAATTCATGAAATACCAGAACGGAAAATGCACTGTCAACCGGGCGGGGCTTGTAGTGATATTCTGTTGCTGTTTGAGTAAGCATATAGGCCTGATCTGCGTAAGAAACCTCTTGCGCTTTGATTGGATGCGAATACAGCAGGATCAATAAATATAAAAGTATAATAAGTTGCTTTTTGTATGGTAATCCAGATTGTTTGATTTCTTTCTTGTACGTAATTGTTAAATTCATACAATAAAATTTAGCACATGCAACAAATGATAGATTATTAGGTTTTAAGGTATGTTTGGAATGATCATATTTGTTCTTTCTGCATGGATTTTTTATTCAAATCCAATAGTATCGACAAACCACCCATCCTAATTCAAAAGTAATACTTTTTTGCAAAATCAAGTAATTATAAGCTGTCAGAATATAATTTTTTATGGGATTTGTCACGATAAATGTAATATATGAGATTCATTACTTTATTTTTTGCAAAATGCAGTATTAAGGTGAATCAAGTGTTTTATAATATAAGCAAATTGCTGATGTTGAATAACGGTGAAGCTTCATTATAACTTTTTAGGAAATTCAGGAATGGGGCTTTTGGACAGGTCAAATAAAATTATTTGTAGTGGTAGTTTTGAAAATAGTCCAATTACCATTAAAACCGAGCTGTTATTTTTTCCAAATTTCACTGATGCGGTAGAAGATTCCCAGTCCGATGGGCCAGTAATTGCCATTACTATGCGCATAAGCATGCTGAATATCACTATTGTTCACAGTGTATTCATAATCTATCTGAGAAACTTTTTTCATTCCGCTAAAGTATGATACCTGAGCAGATACATAAACTTATCCATAGAGCATATCATTCCCTGATCTCCTGTTTAATAATATTGATCATCCGGTTAATTTCATCATCAGAAAATTCACCTCCTATAACCACCTTTCCTCCTTTTATGGCCGTCTGCACACGTGGCAAGTAAACAATATGCTTATCAATCACAAGCGCAACCGGTTTGCCGATGTTTTCTTTAGTCAACAGATAAAACTTCCGGGAACACTTGCGTGTTAGCAATAAACTAATTTCCGTCTGGTTCTTGTTAGGGTTTATATCCTTACTTACTTCTTTAACCTCCTGAAATGTAAGTCCGGGGCGCTTTGCAAGCTTGATGTCTTTATGGGCTGCAGAGGCCGAATAATCGATGGTTGCGTAAAAGCCGTTTTTTCTGTCAACCGGTATCGGTTTAAATTCCGCTGCTGCTATATCGGCTTCTGCATAATACTGACTAGCTTTGGTCTGTTTTTCAATGTTTCTGGTTATGGAATCCAATATATTTTCAATGTCAAATAAACAAGGAATCGTGCGGGAATTACAAATTCTACTCAGCGTGCTGATTGGTTTCTGATATTAACAAATTGCTTAAATGCCTGAAACAACACTATAAGAAGTTAATAAGGCATTATTAACGGGCAAAAACCAAAGTTTTAAACAGGCAAAAACCCCATTTTAAAAAATCAGAGGTGACATTATGGTAAATATGATGTATTTTTACGCAAATTCATAATTTAGAGAATTTATGCAAGTTGAAGTCACCCGGAGAGCAACCAAATTTTTACCGGATCCGGGAAGAGTAATTGCCCGGTTTTTGTATACTAATGATGAGCGGAGCAAGCAGATTATCCGGCAGGTTTTAGCCATGTCGGAAGAAGAGGTGAAAATAACCTTAAACCAGGTATTGAGAGCGTTTTCTACGCGTCACAGGAATATTTCTACCATATTTGAAAAACACTTTAATAAGCTGATGCATTTATTTAAGGCTATGGAAATTGATCCGGAAAAGCTAAATAAAGCACAGCAAGCGTTGCTGGGTTCTTATTTTACAATGGAATATTCCATTGAATCAGCCGCTTTTTTTAATCCTTCTATTGTGGAAGACCCTTATCAGTCTGAATTAGGTCCGGGTGAAAAACGCGTTATTTTCAGTTTCCGGGCCACTGGTGAAGGGCATATTTCATCAATCGTTTTTCGTTCGGCAGTACTTGATAAAGATAGCAATCTTACTATAGAACCTGTTGGAGAAATGCTGGCTGAAGCTGAACGTATAAAAAGACAGATTTATACACAAAAGATTTTCCGTCGAAAACTGAATGAGATATGTAAAGAAGACTCCAAGAAATACGCTAGTGATGTTCTTGAGAAATTAGGTGAAGAATTTACCTATGGAGAATTAAAAAAGGCGGTAGACCAGGTTCGCAGGGAAAATCAATTAACTGACGATAAGAAGCTGGCTATTAATCAGATTATGTGGATTGCTTTATCCCATTATGAAATTGATTTTTCTTTGGATTCAGCTATTTCTGAGCGGGTTATATTTCCTATATCAGAAACCGAAAAAAATGGAATTGAAGATGCCCGTTTTGTCAAATTTGTGGATGATGATGGTGAGACCACGTATTATGCTATATATACAGCCTTTGACGGGAATACTATTTTGCCAAAACTTTTAGAAACCAAAGACTTTTATCACTTTAAATGTTCTCCTGTTCATGGCGAACTTGCACAAAATAAAGGCATGGCCTTGTTCCCCAGAAAAATAAAAGGAAAGTATGCTGCTTTGTGCCGGACCGATGGTGTTAACAATTACATTGCTTTCTCGGACAATATCAATATATGGCGGGAGGCGACCCGCATACAGGAACCCCAATATCCATGGGAGTTTATACAGGTGGGTAATAGCGGCTCGCCCATAGAAACGGAAGAAGGCTGGCTGGTTATCACTCACGGAGTAGGGCCAATGCGCGAATATGTTCTGGGAGCTGTTCTTTATGATCTTGAAGACCCAACCAAAGAAATCGGCCGATTAACCAGTCCATTGCTGTCACCAAATGATGAAGAACGGGAAGGATATGTGCCTAATGTAGTCTATTCCTGCGGGTCAATGGTACATAATGGCGATTTGGTTATTCCATATGCCATGTCGGATTATGCATCTACCTATGCTACTGTGAAACTGAATGACCTTCTCCAGGCTTTGAAAACATGAAAATCAATTCCAATCACTCAATCAATCTCATGAAAATAGCCGTCTTATCACCGATTGCGTGGCGAACTCCTCCCGAAAATTATGGCCCCTGGGAGCAGGTGGCATCTAATATAACCGAAGGTCTTGTAGAACAAGGCGTAGATGTTACGCTGTTTGCCACAGCGAATTCCCTTACTAATGCTAAGCTTGAAGCTGTTTGTGACCAGCCTTATGCCACAAATCCGGAAATCGATCCCAAAGTATGGGAAAGTCTTCATATCAGTCATTTAATGGAGCAGGCCCATCAGTTTGATCTGATCCATAATAACTATGATTTTTTGCCACTGACGTATTCTAAATTGATCGATACGCCAATGTTGACGACCATTCACGGCTTTTCCTCACCGGCGATATTACCGGTTTATAAAAAATACAACACCAGCACGTATTACGTGTCTATCAGTGATTCCGACAGAAGTCCGGAACTGGATTACATCAAAACAATTTATAATGGTATTGCGGTGGATGATTTTACCTTCAATGATCAACCCGAAAATTATTTATTATTTTTTGGACGAATTCATCCGGATAAAGGGACATATGAGGCTATACAAATTGCTCAGAAAACAAATAATCAATTGATTATTGCCGGATTAATACAAGATGAACCATATTACAATGAAAAGGTAAAGCCTTATCTCAGTGAAAGTATCAGGTATGTAGGAAATGTAGGGCCTGAACAAAGAGATTCTTTACTTGGTAAAGCTTCAGCACTATTGCACCCTGTTCATTTTGAAGAGCCATTCGGATTGAGTGTTGCCGAAGCCATGTTTTGTGGAACTCCCGTCATTGCCTTCAAAAAGGGGTCTATGAAAGAACTTATTTTGGACCAAAAAACCGGTTTTTTGGTCCACTCTCTGGAACAAGCGATTGAAGCTGTTCAGGATATTCACACGATTGACCGGGGCGAATGCCGGAGGCATGCTGTTGAAAACTTCAGCCGCAAGAAGATGATTGATGCTTATATCGAAGTTTATGAAGAAATCTTAAGGGCCGGCCGTTGATTGTTCAGACAATGTGCAACGAGGTCATCAATTTTTGCAATACCTACGCACATTACCGTATCAGCAGCACCCCAATATATTTTTATTGTCCCGTCTTCTTCTGGAACAGCGCCACAGGTAAATACTACATTCGGAACATATCCGGTGCGTTCGTATACTTCCTCAGGCTGCAAAATCCATTCATCACCCACAGCAATCACTTTAGAAGGGTCCTTCAAATCATGCAGTGCAACGCCCAGGCGGTAAACACTGCCGCTCATAGTTGCAAATACACCGTGATAGATATTTAACCAACCTTGTGATGTTTTCACCGGCGTAGCTCCGGGGCCGATTTTCATCTCATCCCAATGATACGGCTCAGGTGAAATAATCCGTTTGGAGTCTCCCCAAAACCTTAAATCAGGTGAATAAGAAATCCATATTGACCAATCAGAAATATCGGAATGCGGCCGGTCTAAACGAGCATACAAGCCATTAAACTTTTCCGGGAAGATAACTACGTTGCGGTAATCTGCCTGGGTGATTAAAGAAAAACGGTGAATTGTTTTAAAGTTTTTTGTTTTAGCAAGACCGATGCGTGCACCGTGAGGAGAATAAGCCGTATAAGTAATCAGAAATTCGCCGTCGATAAAAACAATGCGTGGATCTTCCACGCCAAATTTTTCATATTCTGCAAAAATTCCGCTGTCAGCAGGTTCTAAGAACGGTTCCCGGTCAACTTCAAAATGGAAGCCATCATAACTTATAGCCTTGCCAAGGATAGACCGCCCGTTGAGTTTGTGGGAACGGAATATCATGATATATTGATTCTTATGTTTGACGACAGCCGCATTGTGCACTGTGGCAACAGGGTAGGGCACGCCATTTTTTGTCAGTATGGGATTGTTTTTATAGCGTTGAATGAGCATAGTTCTTTAGATATATGTCGATCAAAAAAGTCAGTTTTTTTCATATTCTTCAAATGCTTGTAATGTAAGTAGGTGAGAGATCAGATAGGCCAGTGAACTTTCTGCTCCCAGGTTTTGATTCACACCTTCTTCATCAAAGCCATCATAACAGCCTTTTGTTTCGAAGTCGTAAAGGCTTGCTTGAATTTCATTTTTACCCAAAAACCACATAAAACTGGTAAACAAATTTTCCAGATGTTTTTTGTTTTGAGTTAATTGAAAAGCCTGGTAGTACATAAGCATCATAGCCATAGCATCGATAGGTTGCTGGGAAAAAACAGAACGTTCTTGTCCTTTATGGTACCATTTTTTATTTCCGATAACAGAAAGGTAACCGTTGTTGAGTGTGTTCTTGGTGAGGAAATCCATCGATTCAGTTGCAGCTTTTTGAACTTTTTCATTCCTGAAGATTTCAGCTGCGTGAAGTAATGCTAATGGTAGCATTCCATTGTCATATGCCAGCAGTGGTTCAAACCATTGCCAGTCGGGCGAGCTGTTTTCTTCATAATGCTGAACAAGACGATTGGAGAGTTCTTTTAAAATATTCCGCATCGCTTCATCCGAAGGTCTGGACTTTAGATAATGACTGATTCCTACCATAGTGTTTGCCATCCCTCTGATAGACTTTAGCTTAACAAAATTTTCAGAGGCTTTAAAAAACATCATTTCGGCAGTCTTATAATATGCATTGCTTTTGGTATTGCCCAGAAGATAGCCCAGTGCCCAGGCCGTTCGCCCGAATGAGTCTTCGGAGCCAACTTCATCAAGAAATCTGCGGTCAAAACTTAAAAAATTCCGGAAAGTACCATCGTCATTTTGCATATAGTGAATGTAGCTCAGATAAATAGGAGCCAGGTACTTTGCCAGCTCATCTTTTTTCTGATTATAAGCCATGGTCGCCATAAGTAACCCTCTGGCATTGTCATCCAGGCAGTAACCTTCTTTTAAATTCGGGATGCCAAATTTTGAATGCTGCAATATTCCGGTGTCATCGCTGAGGTGTTTAATGTGCAAA
This sequence comes from Bacteroidales bacterium, assembly GCA_021740245.1. Classification (GTDB taxonomy): domain Bacteria; phylum Bacteroidota; class Bacteroidia; order Bacteroidales; family PWNQ01; genus PWNQ01. The sequence continues at coordinate 17,961 of JAIPAE010000026.1, forward strand.
AGTGAAAAAGGAGGGAGAACTTGTGGACTAAACGGCTTGCTTTCCTGAATTGTCTTTTTATTTAGCCTTTTTGAGATTTGATGCGCCAGTTTCACATACTTTTGTCCGGTTTTGGACCAGGTGATTCCCCGCCCATAATCTAAGGCCTGCTTTCTGAGCTTTTTGAGTTCCTGTGGATTGTTTAGCAGCTCTTCCAGTATAACAGCGAGTCCGTCAGCATCTCTGAAGTCAAAAAGTTTTCCCTTGCCTTCAGCCAGCAGTTCAGCAGCATGCCAGTATGGAGTGGAAAGTATAGCAGCCCCTGCTCCTGCCGCATACGTAAGCGTTCCGCTGGTGATCTGAGCTTCATTTACGTATGGCGTTATGTAGATATCGCAGGCCGAAAGGTATTTGAATAATTCTTGCTGACTAACGTATTCATTAACAAATATGACATGTTTTTCAAGATTGAGTTCGGAAACAAGAGAGCGAAGATAATAGCGGTATTCTTCACCTGATTCACGCACTACATTGGGATGTGTTTTTCCCAGCACGATGTATAAAACCTCCGGATGATCCTGAATTGCTTTTGGTAAAGCCTTAATTACTGTCTCAATTCCTTTGCTGCGCCCCAATAAACCAAATGTGAGTAATAATTTTTTATCTTGAAGATTGAATTCTTTTTTAATTGTTTGCTGATCAAATTGTATGTCGGGAACGCCGTGTTCAATAAGTTCAATTTTGTCTTTATCCAGATCATAAATGCTTGTCAGAAAATCAACTGCTTTGTGGCTCATCACCACAACTTTTTGGGCAATACTGCATATACGCTGCATCACAGATTTTTGCCCGAATGAAGGTGTTTTTAAAACCGTATGCAAAGTAACGATAACGGGAATATTTAAACGCTGAAGCAACGGTAAAACATGAGCGCCGTCTTCTCCGCCAAAGATACCGAATTCATGTTGCAGGACGCATACATCAGCTCCACTGATATTAATAAAATCTGCAGCATTTAAGTAATCACGCTGGTGTTCCTGACGGATAGTGAACTTTACTTCATCTCCGTAATCGTACATATTGTTATGATCACTGATAGCGACAATATAGCTGTCATCATCAATCGTATTTGATGACCGGTTCTTTAGCATAGCGTTGTAAAGGTCATTCGTAAAAGTGCCGATTCCACATTCCCGTGGTGGGTAAGTTCCGATGAACGCTGTTTTCATATAGTTAAAAATTTAGATTGATTGAATGATTGAATGAATGATTGAATGAATGATTGAATGATTGAATGATTGAATGATTGATTGTTTGATTGGTTGATGTTTCTGTTTTATTTGTGGGTATTTTTATTATATTTCACATCCGGGTATTGGCCGTTAAATTTATTTTCCCTAAGGAAGCGCCATTTTTAGTATCATCATCAAAGCCTTGCGGATAATAAAAATACTGTATAAATATACAAAAAATAATCAACATTTCGATGTTTTCATCACTCCCTTTTTCAAAATTATATTCAATGGAATAAAAGCTCCAATTTTCAACGCCCAGTCAATTTTACTAACCGGGGTAAAAAGGAAGGCAAACACATTTCCGTCTTTCAGTTTTATGAACTTTGTTTTTTTTATCAGGATTGTAGCCTGTATTTTTATATTCGTTGTTGCACGAAGTTTCACAATGTTTCCTTAGTGGTACTCTGTGTTCCTTCTTTTTGTTCGAAATAATTTCACAAAGTTTATCACCAAGTTGCACGAAAGATATTCGCACGAAAGTGGACAAATTTTTGATTTGGTTTAATATTGCTTTACCGAACATCAAAAAAAAGGCTGAGTATTTATCACTCAGCCTTTCTTAGATTTTATGAATATATCTTAGCGTATATCCTGGAGATATTTGAACAGTTCACTGTCCGTTGAGAGGAATACGGTTGTTGACGTATCCAAAATAGTTTGGTAGGTTTCCATCGTTTTCATAAACTCATAAAGTTTTTTGGAAGTATTGTTTCTGTTGTATGCACTGGCATAAATGGCTGCTGCTTTGGCATCGGCTTCCCCTTTGATTTTTTCAGCTTTTTTAAATGCCTCTGAACGGATTTGATTAAGTTCACGCTCTTTTTTACCATTGATCTCCGATGCTTCGCCCTGTCCTTCAGAGCGGAATTTATCAGCGATACGGAAACGTTCGGTTCTCATTCGTTCATACACATCTTTCCTGACATCTTCCACGTAATTGATTCGCTTGAAGCGGAAATCCAGGATTTCAATTCCCAGATCTTCGGCCTGCTTGTTGGCGGCTATGCGGATTTTATTTTGAATTTGCTCACGACCAACCTGTATACTGGCCAGGGAGTCGTTAATCAGCTGGCTGATCTTTCCGGTTTGTTCAGCCTGACGATTAGTGTTTCGTACTAATTCTTTCAGACTGTTTCCGGCCACTTTATCGCGGGTTTCTCCGTCCAGAATATCATCCAGTCGTGACTGAGCACCACGCTCGTTAGTCAGACGTTTGTAAAACTGCAGGGGATCCGTGATTTGCCAGCGTGCGTATGTATCGATGAAGATAAATTTCTTCTCTTTGGTGGGAACCTGGTTGGGCTCGCCGTCCCATTCGAGATATCGTTTTTCAAAATAGTTGGCTTTTTGAATAAATGGAGCTTTGAATTTCAAACCCGGGCTGGTTTTAGCAACACCGATGGGTTTCCCGAATTGGGTGATTACCACCTGTTGAGTCTCTTTGAGAATAAATGCACTGTCGATCAAAACAATCAGGCCAATGATCGCGGCAACTGTGATTAGGATTATTTTATTTTGTTTCATGATATGCTTCATTTTAATGGTTGATAATTATTTGTTCTTCATTTTCATATTCAACAATGGAAGAACATTATTTCCGTTTTTCCCGGAGGTAATGATTTTATCACCCATATTTGGCACTACTTCCTGCATTGTCTCCAGGTAAATTCTGCGTTTTGTCACGTCCGGTGCTTTGACATATTCCCGATACAGGGCGTTAAATCGTGCTACTTCTCCCTGGGAATTGTTGACACGCTTAGTGGCATAACCCTCAGCTTTTTGAATGGTTTCTTTAGCTTGCCCCCGTGCTTTGGGGATCACCTTATTGTAAGCCGATTTGGCCTGGTTGATCATGGTTTCTTTTTCCTGCTGGGCCTGGTTTACGGCATTAAAAGCGTTTTTGACAGGTTCGGGCGGATTTACGTCCTTGAGCACCACCTGGGCAATTTCCACTCCCAGAGAATATTCGCGCGTAATGTCCTGAATCAGGACTTTGACTTTACTGGCCACTTCCGTACGTCCTACAGTTAGTACCTCGTTTACAGTGCGATCGCCTACTACCTGTCGCGTAACGGCTTCGGAAATAGCACGAAGCGTGTTGTCCGCATTACGAACCTTGAACAGATAATTGTAAGGATTGCTTATGCGGTACTGCACAACCCATTCCACGCTGGCCAGGTTCAAATCGCCGGTCAGCATCAATGCCTCATCTTTGGCCGATCCTGTGCGCTCAAAACTAGAACGGACATCCGCATTGGTTTCGCGAAAACCAAATTCCAGTTTTTTCTGACGTTCCACCGGAACTTTGTAAACTTTTTCTATAAAAGGGATCTTTGCTTTCAACCCCGGATCAACTATTCGAACATGCTTGCCGAATCGAGTGATGACACCTACTTCTTCAGTGCCTACCTGAAATAAAGATGTAGCAATAAGAATAACTGCCACAACAACCAGTATAATAGGTTTGTAGTATTTCTTCAGCTTATCTTCAATGTCATCTAATGTGAATTCTTTTTCTGCCATAATTATAAATTTTATAAGTGTTTTTTAGTTTGTCCAAAGTAACAATTATTCCGGAGGCAAAACAATAAAATCAAGGAAAAATTATTTATCGACTAACTGTAATTTTATACTGCAGTATTATTAAAGTTGAATAAGAAGGTATATCTTTTTGAACATCAATACTGAATATAAAAATATTCATAAATTATAAAGGCAGAAATATGAACGTAACATAAACAATACAGATCAAAACACAAGAAAACGTTTAACTCCTTTACTCTGATTCGTTGTGATACGGATAAAATACAGTCCGGATTTCATGTCTTTCATATCAATGCGGGATGCAGTCTGCTGGCTATGAAATTTTTTAACTTTCTTCCCATCTGCTGTAAATATTTCAACAAGAAATGGCTTCCCGTCAGGCTGTTTTAATTTAAGATTCACCAGCCCGGAGGATGGGTTTGGATATATTTCAAACTCTGTTTCAGAAATCAAGTTTGTCCCCACAAACAAGGGGGATATATCAATAGCAAAAGCCCAGGCATCGATAGTACCCAGATTCTCTTGCAGCAGTCCGTCTGAGGAAGACGACATGCCCAAAAATAAAAAACCTTTGTAAAATGTTTTTATAACCCCGGATAGCCTGTCATCTGTTGAACCTCCGAATTTTTCTTTATAAACAGCATTCCCTGAAGAGTCGATCAAATAAGCAAACCCATCGACAGTACCATATGAAGAGACTCCGCTGAAGTCACCATCTCCGGAAGCCGTATAACCAGTAATCAATGTTAAGCCATTCCTGGCTTCAATAATGTCTTTAGCATAATCATTGTCTGACCCGCCAAATGTTAAGGATAAGACAGAATCTCCGGTGGCATTTAATACCATTATCCAGGCATCCATGGCGCCGTTATTTTGGCCTGTATGGCCATCAACAGAATTAGAAGTGCCGGTATGATAATAAACTCCGTTTATCTTTTGAAGATTTTCAAACATGTCAAACTGGCTGCCTCCATATGGCTTCGACCATATTAGCTGCTGACTGAATAATGAGAAACCTGTAAACAGGTATACAAATAAAAGTATAGATTTTTTCATGATTTTTAAGGGAAATGGGTTAGCTCACCAAGATACAATCAAATTAGCTTAGAGTCAAAATTTTCTAAAATAATTAAGCAAATGACAATATGTTTATTTGGGGCAATAAATGTGATATTGGATAAATTTCATTTTTCCCGAAACAATGACAGTCCTTCGAGAAAGCGCAGAGGATATCCGTTTAGATGGGATTTTTTTACTTTAGGAATAAAACCTAAAAACATGGACAAATAGGGAGAGAGTTCGAATCTCATATTAAGGAAAAAAATATATGTAGTATTGAAATTTAACACAATAGCATATTGCACATTAATTCCACAGGTGCTTTATCAATGTTTGTAGGGGTGATACCATTATAATGGACCAAAAATTTGTTATTCACTTCAGATGGGTAAAACGATGTGGATGTAACCCGCTGCAACCCCTGATTAAGCTCTCGAGCCGCCTGGGGGTAGGGGTACTACATTGTATCCGGTAGTTCGGATCGAGCTTACTTCATCCATCTCATTTTTTACATAAAGCACGGCATAGTTTCCTTCGGTAAATCGCAATGTGGGGCCGGGTATTTTTCCGTTTATTGTCATTCCGGTAACTTCTTTTCCTACTTTATTGACTTTTTCCTGCTTTAATATAAGGCGGTATGTGGTTGTATCGGTTTGCGCAATTACCGGTAATTGCGTTATAATAAGCAGGGCTGGTAAAAGTAAAATAATGTACTTGTTCATAATGTATTTTTTTAGCTCATCTTTCGTTTCAACAATTGCGCATTAATCGCCACGATAATAGTACTTAAACTCATCAGAACAGCTCCCATTGCCGGACTGATAAGAATACCTGCGCTAAACAATACTCCTGCCGCCAATGGTATGGCTACTACGTTATATCCGGTGGCCCAGATAAAGTTCTGGATCATTTTTTTATAGGTCGATTGTCCGAACAGGATAAGCGAAGCGATATCACCGGGATTACTGTTTACAAGGATAATATCGGCCGTTTCGGCGGCTATGTCCGTACCTGAGCCAACAGCAATGCCTACATCGGCGGTAGCCAGTGCCGGGGCATCGTTAATTCCATCGCCGGTCATGGCCACAAATTCACCTTCTTGCTGAAATTCTTTTACTTTCTCCAGCTTCTGGTCAGGAAGAATACCTGCAAAATAGCCGTCTAGACCCAGCTCATCGCTGACACTTTTGGCTACTTTTTCATTATCGCCGGTTATCATGTACACTTTCAGTCCATTGTTTTTCAGTTTTTTTACAGCCTCATAAGACTCTTCACGAATCTCATCGGCCATGGCGATAAAACCAGCCAGCTTATCATCCACTATCACAAAAACAACAGTTTCCGCTTCGTTTTTATAGGCTTTGTCCGGTACCTCAAGTTCTTTTTCTCCGACATAACCCGGGCTTACCACCTTTACATTTTTGTTTTCTACCCTGGCTTCAATTCCTTTTCCGGTAATGGCGTTAAAATCTTCTGCTTCGGGAATTTCAATTTTTTTATCCCTTATTTTCTGCATGATCCCTATAGCCAGGGGATGTTCCGATTTTCCTTCCAGCGCTCCCGCTAAGCGTAATACCTGACTGTCATCCAGGTTTTCGTCCAGTGAACCGTAGCGGGTAACGCCAAAATTCCCTTTGGTAAGGGTTCCCGTTTTATCAAAGGCCAGTAATGTGATCTTACGTGAATTTTCAAAGGCTGTGCGGTTTCGGATGAGCAAGCCGCGATGTGCAGAGATAGAAGTAGAAATGGCCACTACGAGGGGTACTGCAAGCCCCAGAGCATGCGGGCAGGTAATGACCATGACCGTAGCCATCCTTTCCAGGGCAAACACAAAAGGTTTACCTAGTATCAGCCATGTTGCCAGTGTTGCGAAACCAACAGTAAGGGCTATAATGGTCAGCCAAAAGGCGATGCGATCAGCCAGATTCTGGGTTTTTGATTTTTTGTTCTGAGCATCACGCACCATATTAATGACTTTACTCAGATAGGCATCTTCACCTACTTGCGTGACGATGACTGTTAATGAGCCGTTGCCGTTTATTGTCCCCCCGATAACCTTATCGTCTTTGGCTTTTTTGACAGGTTTAGCCTCACCGGTAACCATGGATTCGTTCACATGGCTTTCTCCATCAGCAATTTCGCCATCTACAGGAATTTTTTCTCCCGGCCGTACCAATAC
>JAIPAE010000027.1 GCA_021740245.1 Bacteroidales bacterium
TTGTTGCTTTTCTAATATTTGGCCTAATCATGTTATAGTTTTTTTTTGATTTCTATCAATCTCGTTTTATCCGTCAAAATTCCTTATTTGACCTTTAGCCGTCTACCTTTCCAAACAGCGTATCCACGGGTTTTGTTCGTCAGCGATTTAAAATTAATGACAACCAGGCTTACTTGTTGAATTGGGGCAAGAATAATGTTGAGCAAGGGGTTTTGTCTGCTGGCTATGCTGGTGAAAAGCCTTAATAAAGCGGCAAGAAACAGGTAAACAATCATGCCTTCAATACTTGTAGCATATATTACAGGTATTATTCCAAATGTCGTAATTAAAGTAAAAAGTGTCATTACCAAATAATTCTTGCCAAAGTATTCGTGAATATTATTGGAAAATCCATTAATGGCTGCTGAATAGCTTTTATACATGCGGCAAAATATCTGACCATTAGAGAGGAGTGTATGGCCTTTTTGCTTTTGCTTTTTTATGGCGCGCATTATATTGATATCTTCTACAGGTATTTTCCTGAACTGTCTATGCCAGTTATTTCTTATGTAATTGCTCTTTTCAAAAAGCATAAACTGCCCATTAGCAGCCGCAAGAGAAGCATGTGGAAATGCTTTGATTAATGGTAGCGGGAGTAAGCTGGTTAATATCCAGTTCATAACTGGTACTGTTATCCTTTCACTGAAGGAGTTCATTTTTTGTTCGGGAAATATGGATAACAGGGATAGCCTATATTTATTTAGATATGAAACAGCATTCTGAATTAAATTGGCAGTAATGCGAACATCAGCATCCAGAAAAAGGAAATAATCGCCATTTGCTTTTTGAGCAAGCTGATAACAAGCATGATTTTTTCCCAGCCATCCTTCAGGTAGTTTTTGTCCAGGGATAAGCATAATCCTGGAATCCTGGTCTGCAAATGCCTTGATAATGCTAGGGGTTTCATCTTCAGACTGATCATCATAAACCAAAATCTCAATATTTTTGTATTTGTTATTCATAATTTGCCTTAACAAAGTTCCGATGTTTCCCGCTTCATTCCGGGCAGGGATCATGATAGAGACCAATGCATCTGTGTCCGTTTTAAAATCAGGTAATCTGGTCTTGAGCAAAAGATTGACAATGCTGATTAAAACCCTTGACATAAGAAAAACAAGAATGAAACCAGCAATGATTTTCATAATTCCTCCGGTTTTTGTTGTTTAATGCAAGATGAGAAAAAACTGTTATACAATGACTCTATTTGCTCGTAGTTTTTTGAAGTTATATCGGGTTTTTCAAAATAAACATCCAGGGACGGCTTTTTTTGTGAATAATACTCGGTAATATTAGCGACAAAAAGGATTTCCGGTTGTAATGAGCTGTTTCGTAATATGATTTCTATTCCTTTTTCAAACTGAAAAGAACACAAGTGTTGGGATTGTATCCTGCCCTGAGGAAACATCAATAGTAGATGCTCAGGATCAGAAATTAGCTCACCGGCATACTTTAATGAATCTATTGCCGAAGGAGTGTTTTTTTTAATTGAAAATGCTCCTGCTTTATTCAGAAACAGGCGATTTTTTAGTTGTTCTTCCAGCATCATTACAAAAAACTTCTTTTTGAAAAACAACCGGTTGTAATACACGATAAAAAACCCGTCCCACCAACTGAAATGGTTGGCAATTACCAATAAAGGCCTGTCTGTTTTTTCCGGTTTATTATGAAAGCGGACTTCATGGAAATGAGTTTTTATCATCCGGCGGCTATACCAGTTAAAAAAACGCACGAAAAATGGTGTTTGCCTGGCTTTAATCATCATTCTTTGGATTTATATAATTGCCACCACGGAGTGGAAGGGGATTCATGATGCTCGTAATGATAACCGAAGAAATAACACGAGAGCATTGCCCACAGATGATTCTTTTTTTGTGTCCTGGCTTTGTGAGGTTGCATAAAACCCTCATGAGGGCGCCGGTGTGGCAAAAATGTGCCAACATAAAAAAGCTGAAGTGTCCCGAGAAATGCAGGCACAACCCAAAATACAATCACATTGGCCTCGGGAAGCTGGAAAAGATGCACGAATACATTAAAAAGTGCTGCCATAATTAAGATTTGCATAACCGTCAGATAATGCCACATGAAGCTACCCCACCAAATAAAGAAATTTTGATTGCCAGTGTAATAATCCGGATCCTTTTCTGTGGCGACATATTTGTGATGTTTACCATGATTTATCTTTAATTTTTTGTAGGATAAACCTGCAAATAAAAAAACAGCAAGAAACCCCAGAAATTCATTTAATTTTTTGCTGGAAGAAACCGTACCATGCATGGCATCATGTCCGGTAATGAAAAGGCCGGTGTAAAGATAAGCCTGGATCAAAATATGTAAATACATCCAAGGATTAGAAAATGCTATTTCTACTGAAGTGAGAACATAGACCAAATGTCCACCCCATAATAAAATGATCAGTATTGCAAAAAACACACCCATTATAAAATAAGATTAAGCATTAAAAAGAATATGAACTGGATAATAAACAATCCGGATGCAACAGAGTTTGAAGCCCGGATGTTCATTCCCCGCCATATAGCAATAAAAATTGCTGAAATGACCCACCATGCCAGATAGTTTTGTAGAGGAATTCCGTTTCCTCCCCAGCTCCAGAAATCAAGTTGTATGGCAACGGGTTCCAGCAACAGATCATACGACACCATCATGGATGCTGCCATAACTACCTGTGCAAAAGGTTTTAGATTCATCTTCCCGGTGATTGAATAGGTCATGTAGATAAGCATAAGCCAGTTAATGCCGATAATCAAAGGTGTTTCCATAATTTTGGGACCCAATGCTTTGCCATAATGATAGCTACCGAAAATAATCCCTGTTTTCACTCCTGCTACTTCAACAAGATATCCTCCGGCCAAGACAATTAAAAATGCAAGAATATGGTTGATTTTATATGTATTATGAAACAGAAACAGAATAATAGCTGAAAGCAAAAGGCTTCCAAATGTAAACGCCTGAAAAATAGCTCTATATTCGGGCATGCTCAGACCTATAAAGCCCACGGAATAGATAATGATCAGAAACAGGATAACATAGCCCGGTTTTATTTCTTTCATCTGTGATGTTTTTTCACTGCTGCGGTAGTGATGGATGCCGATGCCAGGCAAAGCGGAATACCGCCGCCAGGATGCACACTACCACCTGCAAAATACAAATTCCTGATACTGGATTTATTAGGTTGGCGTTGAAATGCCGAGAACCGGCTGTTGGAACTGTTGCCATATAGAGCTCCCTGAAATGTATGGGTGTGCTCTTCTATCAGACGTGGATCAAGTATTTCTTCAAATTCTGTTTTTGATTCAATGTCCAAATCCAACATCCGGTTTATTTTTTCAATTATGTTTTGACGTGCTCTGGAAATTAAATGATCCCACTGCTGACCAAAATCGGCAGGTGCATTGATCATTACAAACCAATTCTCTTTACCGGCTGGTGCATCCGTCTCTACTGCTTTTGAACTAATGAATATATAAACAGTCGGGTCTTCATAAATGTTCTTATTATCGAACAACTGTTTGAATTCTTCCTTATAATTATTCGAAAACAATATATTATGTACATCCAGATTATGATGTTTACCGTTTATGCCCCAATAAAATATTAATGCTGAGCTGGAGCGCTCTTGCCGTAATAGCTTTGGTGGAATTTTCTTATTTTTTAAAAGCTTGTCGTAGGTATGGAATACGTCCGAATTACTGACTACGGCATCAAAATCGTAGGTGCCGGAATTTGCTTTCACACCTTTTGCTGTATTATCTTTAGTGATGATTTCTTCAACGGTATCGTTAAAAGAAAAACGAATTCCGTTTTGTTTAGAGAAATCATACAAAGATTGAACAATTTGATATATTCCTTGTTTGGGAAAGAAAGCTCCGATATTGTGTTCCAGATGTGAAATGACAGATAGTGTTCCGGGTGTGTGATAAGGATTGGACCCGTTATATGTGGCATATCTGTCGAAAAGTTGGATAACACGGGGATCAGAAAAATAGAGTTCATTGACTTGATGCATGGTTTTTAGAGCATTCAATTTTTTGAAATTCAAGCCTGCTTTCAGGAAATCTTTTTTAAAGATTCCGGAAATGGCAAATGGCTGAAAGATAAATGTATTTGCCGTAAGCTGATAGAGTTTTCGAGCATGATGAAGGTATCGAATAATGTTAACTCCGGGTTCGTTCGTTTTGTCTTCAATTTCCATGGCAAATTCTGATGGGTCTTGCCAGGCATTGATTTCAGTTCCGTCTTCATAAAAATATTTGGTGATGTTGTCAAGTTTATCATAGCTAAAATATTCGTTGGTGTTTGCACCATAAAGCTCAAATAACTGTTCCACCAAATGAGGGAGTGTAAAAAGGGAAGGTCCGGTATCGAACCGGAAACCGTTGCGGTTAATCTGATTGATCTTTCCACCGGGACCGGAATTGGAATCAAAAACGGTAACTTTCCAGCCTTCTTTATTTAGGCGTAGTGCCGTGGCGATCCCACCAATTCCTGCTCCAATAACACATGCTTTTCTGATCATGCAGTCAAAGTTACAAAATGATATTAATTCAACAACAATGGATAAAAAAGTATTGATAATCGGTACAGGTTTAGGCGGGTTAACAACAGCATTGCGCCTGGCCAAGCGTGGATTTAAGGTTGAGATGCTGGAGAAGATAGATCGCCCAGGCGGAAGACTTAATCAGCTTAAGAAAGATGGCTTCACTTTTGATATGGCGCCGTCTTTTTTTAGTATGTCTTATGAATTTGACGAGTTTGCTGAAGATTGCGGGATAGAGTTGCCGTTTGAATTTGTACCGCTGGATCCGCTTTACACCGTGAATTTCGCTGAATCTGACAAGCGCTATGTTATATACCGCGACCTGAAAAAACTGGCCAATGAGTTCAAAGATATTGAACCCGATTTCGAGCGGAAGATGACTGCCTACCTGGATTCTGCAGGTAAGTTTTTCCATGACAGCGTGGATCTGGTTATCAAACGTAATTTTGATAGCAAGCTGGACTACTTGTTGACGCTGGCCAAAGTACCATGGGGACACGCACCGAAAATGATACGTAATGTCTGGCAGGAGCTGGATCGTTATTTTGATTCAGAAGAAGTGAAACAGGTTTTCTCTCTGGTGGCTTTCTTTTTGGGTGCCACGCCTTTCGATACTCCAGCCCTCTACAGCTTGCTCTCCTACACGGAATTGGTGCATGATGGTTATCACAACGTAAAAGGCGGAATGTATAAGATCGTGGAAGGATTGGTGGATGAACTGGAAAAGGAAAATGTAAAAATTCATTACAATACCGAGATTGTTGATTTCCGTGATAATGGTCAAGGTTTGAAAACGCTGCTGGACCAGAACGGAAAAGAATGGCAGGCGGATGACTTTATCGTTAATGGTGATGCTGCTGCCTTTCGTGGAAATGTGTTCAGAAGGGAAAAATACAGCAAGAAAAAGCTGGATAAACAGAAATGGACACTTGCGCCGTTTACCATGTATCTTGGCGTGAAAGGAAAAATCGATAATATCGATCATCATAATTATTTTTTAGGCACAAACTTTAAGGATTATGCCAATAAAATTTTCAAAAATGATGTGAGCTTGAAAAAGCCGTATTATTATGTGAATGCTATATCCAAGTTTAATGATAATGCAGCCCCGGAAGGCCATGAAAACCTTTTTGTACTGGTGCCGGTTCCAGACCTGAGAAATAAACCTGACTGGGCTGATACTGAGGAGTTGGCAAACAATGTTATTCAGGACTTATCGGAAAGGGTAGATTATGATATCCAAAACAATTTGGCCAGTAAAACTGTTTTAAATCCAGAACAATGGGCTGGTTTTCTGAATTTATACCAGGGCAGCGGATTGGGTCTGGCACATGATCTGAATCAGATTGGTGCTTTCAGACCTTCCAATAAGGATGAAAAATACGATAACGTATTTTATGTGGGTTCATCCACAGTTCCGGGAACAGGCTTGCCCATGGCTGTTATTAGTTCAAAATTAGTAACTGAAAGAATCACTAAGAAGTATGGAACTGTATAAAAAAAATGCTCTGGACATTAGCAGAATTACCACTGCTAACTATTCCACTTCCTTCTCGCTTGGAACGCGAATGCTGGGAAGTAAATACCGGAAAGGAATTTATGCAATTTATGGGTTTGCCCGATTTGCTGATGAAATTGTGGATACTTTTCACAGATATGACAAAGAAAAACTGATCCGGGATTTTAGAAATCAAACGTATGATGCTATTAACAGCAAAATCAGTACAAACCCGATACTTTATAGTTTTCAGTGGGCTGTTAATCGTTATAGCATAGATATAGAGATGATTGACGCATTTATGGACAGTATGGAGATGGACCTGAATAATAGCGTATACGATCAGAACAAAATACAAACATATATTTACGGTTCTGCTGAAGTAGTTGGTTTAATGTGCCTTCGTGTATTTTATGATGGTGACGAACAGGGGTACAAAAATCTGAAGTATCCGGCAAGAAAGTTGGGTGAAGCTTTTCAGAAAGTGAACTTCCTGCGTGATATGAAAGATGATTTTTATAATAAAGGCAGAATTTATTTTCCCGGTGTGGATTTCAGAAATTTTAATGATCAGGTTAAAAGAAAAATTGAAAAAGATATAGAACAGGATTTTAGTGAAGCTTTTAATGGAATTGTTCAGCTTAAACCAGCGGCCCGGTTTGGTGTTTACCTTGCATATCGCTATTATCTTCAGTTGTTTAATAAGATAAAGAGGTCTTCTGCCGGAAATATTACAAAAAAGCGTTATCGTGTCCCGAATTGGATGAAAATGGTATTGCTTTTTAAATCTTATGTGCGAAACACAACTAGTATATTCTGATGGAAAAATGGACGTATGCGTTGCTGCTTTTGGGAAGTATTTTTATCCCTTTAATTCGTAGTTTTGAGTCTCGTATTTATTTTAAAGGAAACTGGCCGGCTTTATTTGCCGGCATTTTTGTGATGATGTTAATTTTTATTCCATGGGATATTTGGTTTACGGCTAAAGATGTCTGGCATTTTAATCATGATTATGTCAGTGGATTATATATTGCCGGTTTACCAATTGAGGAATGGCTGTTTTTTATCATTATCCCTTATGCTGTGATGTTTACATACGAAGTTTTGCGGTATTTCTTTCCACAGTTTTATTTTCCAGTTACAGTACTTTATCTTACTCTTGCACTGGCTGTTTTTATGATTGTCCTGGCTGTAGTTCATCATGAAAAAACTTATACGGTTATTGTTACATCCATTACAGCTTTATTGCTAATCGTGCAACTTTTTGTTAAATCGTGGAAAACATGGTTAAGCCATTACTATCTGGGCTTTGCAGTTTCTATTATTCCTTTTATGATAGTCAATGGTGTTTTGACAGCATTTCCTGTCGTTATTTACAACAACTCTGAAAACCTGGCAATCCGGCTTACGACCATTCCGGTGGAAGACTTTGCTTATTTGATGAGTATGATGTTGTTGGTAATGATGATTTATGAAAGACTATTGAAAAAGAAAAGGAATACGAAAACCTATGCCATGTAAAGTAATCCTGGCAGATTCCCGGATTGTAATCCATAAATTCTTGGCATTGGCTGATCAGACGCTTTTGTTGGAAACTAAATCCGAAGGTTATGATATATGTCCAATGGAAAGTTATGATTCCGGGAAAGTAAAAAAAATATTGAAGCTTCTGCTAAAAGCCGAAATCAATATGGTGATTTCTGTTGGTACTGGTTTCGAAAATGGACCCCGTTTTTGCGTTTCCTGTGAAGAAATCTGGTGTCTGGAGAAATTCTATCTAGCAAGGAGATTTCCCGCCGCGCAGCCACCTCACAATAACTCCCTTTCTTCTGTATCCATAGTCATTTCGAGCGAAGCGAGAAATCTCCCTGTTTTTTCCGGACACTAATGTTTTAAAATATTTGATTTTGTATATTTATATCCTGAAAATTGTAAAAACCTACTAATTATGAAAATAATTATGAAAAGACTTTTATTGGTTCCGTTGTTGTTGATTGCTGCATCTGCCTTTACTCAGGATGCATCATCTGTAACCGGCCGGTGGTATACAGAAAATAAAGAAAGTGTGGTTAAAATTTATAAAAAAAACGGGAAATATTATGGAAAACTTGTTTGGTTAGAAGAACCAAGAGATGAAGATGGTAATCTAAAAAGAGATGATAATAACCCGGTTAAGTCGAAACGCAATCAAAAATTAGCCGGGCTGGAAATTTTAAAAGATTTTGAGTATTCCGGTAATGGAAAGTGGAAAGGAGGTACAATATATGATCCTGATAATGGAAAAACCTACAAAGCCCAAATAGAGCTTAATGGCGATGGTAAACTCGATCTCCGCGGATATATCGGTGTTCCGGCATTTGGGCGTACAACTGTATGGAAACGTTATTAAGCAACAGAGTCCATATTGTTTATAAGGACGGATTTTAAATTTTTGGGTTCATAAGGTTTTGTAATATATCCATTCATGCCTGCATCCATACACTCTTGAATTATCTCTTTAACAGCATCTGCAGTCATAGCTATGATTGGAATGTCTGATTTATTTTCCTGACGGATTTTTTGGGTTGCTTCAATGCCATTCATCACCGGCATTTGGTTGTCCATTAATAACATATCATAGTCCTGATCGTTTAATTTACTCATGCATTCAAGTCCGTTATTCGCAATACTTACATTAATGCCCCATTTTTGTAAAAATGCTTTTGTTGTTTGCTGGATCAAAAGGTTATCTTCAACAACCATAATGTGCTTATCTTTTAAAAAGTCATCATTGTCCTGGGCATTGTTGCTTTCTGACTCAGCATTGTAATCAGTTACATATTCCAGCTCCAGCTCAAAGCTGAATGTGCTGCCCTTCCCTTTTGTGCTGTCTACAAAAAGCTGGCCGTCCATCAAGTGGACCAGCTCTTTACTTATTGTTAAGCCTAAACCTGTACCTCCGTACATTCGGGTAGTACTGTTGTCCTCCTGTGTAAAACTTTCAAACAGGGAATCGAGATAATCTTTACTTATTCCAATACCTGTATCTTCAACTTTAAACCGGATCGCATAATAGTCTTTGCGTTCTTTAACAAGATCAGCAGTGATGCTTATATAACCTTTTTCAGTGAACTTGATAGCATTGTTTACCAGGTTAATAATAACCTGTTTAATACGTACCTGATCACCATAAAGATAATGTTCAATCTTCTCATCAACATGATGTTTGATCTCAACGGCTTTATCAGCAGTTTTGGGGATCATTGTTTGAGTGATCTCATTGAAAACCTCATTAAGGTCAAATGTTGTTCTTTCCAATTCTATTTTTCCGGCTTCAATTTTTGAGAAATCCAGTACATCGTTAATGATATTTAGTAAGTTATCAGCAGATACTTTGATTTTTTTGTGATAGTCAATTTGTTCTTCAGTCAGGTTTTCTTCATCAATAAGTTTTGAAAGGTTGATAACTGCACTTAGCGGTGTTCTGATTTCATGACTCATTGTTGAGAGAAATCGTGCTTTTTCTTCGTTAGCTTTTTCAGCTTCATTTTTAGCTTGTTCCAGATGCTCCATTACTTTTTTATTCGAAAAAGCCGTAGAAAAAATACCGGAAAGAGAACGAAGCAGTTCCAGTTCGGAAAAACTCCATTTTTTGTTTTCGTTGCATTCATCAAATCCAATGAATCCCATTCGTTTTTTACGGTAAAATACCGGGTAAACAACAATAGACTGAATCTTTTGTGGCTCCAATATCTGATATATATCGTCAGGCAAATCGTGAATGTTTTCAGAGTAGATCATGCCGTCATTATCCAGTAATTGTTTAAGTGAAGGTACTTCTTTATAAGGGATTTTCTGCAGATTGTCAATTTGAGGTTCTATGCCATCGTTACACCATTCATACGTGTTGGATGTGCATGCTGCTTTCTCGTCATCCTCAAAAATATAAACGCGGCTGACATCCGTATGCTCTCCTATGGCTTTAAGCGCGTTTTTGACAACTGTTTCAAAGCGGTCCAGATTATTAAATGTTAAGGCCAACTCGGAAATTAATGATTGTTGTGCAAGAGCCTGTTGGTATATCTTTTGTTGTTTTTTTAATTTTAGCTCTTTTTGTTTACGCTCGGTAATGTCAAACATTATTCCACGTAAGCCGGTAAGGTTTTTCCCGTAATAAATAGTGAATGTATAGGCTAATACAGGAAGTGAGTTGCCAGCATTTGATGTTATATTTAACTCAAATTGGGATGCTCCCTGGCTGCACGATGTTTCATGAATAAGTTGGTTAAAGGTTGTTTGTGTTTTTTCTGAAAATAAATCCTGGATATATATCCCTGCTTCAATCTGTGATTCTGTCAGGTTTAACGTTTGTATTAAAAGCGGATTGGCAAATGTGATTTTTCCATTCTTATCCGTTTCCCATACCATTTTTGGAATATGGTCGGAAATATCTTTGTTTATTTCTTTAAGCCATATATAACGTTCATTTTGGATGATCTGTTTAATAATTCCTGATAATTGTCCGGCTATTTGTTTTAATGCGTTTGCATTTACTGATTCAATGCGGGATGGACTAAAACCCAGTAATAATACCCAGCCATTGCTGAGCTTATAGGATAGGAAATGGTTGCATTTATCGTCAGGTAATTCATCCAATGTGAAGGGTTTACAAGAATCACTGTTTTGAATAATATTTTTAGATTGTCGCTTTAACGTTTCGGATACATCTTCATGACCCAGTAATTCTGAAAAGATTCCCTTGGAACAAGTACAACATAATGCCCAGATTCCGCAACATGGAATATACTGCTGGATGTTTTCTATAGCATGAGTAAGCGTTTCTCTGACATCCTTTTTGGGTATCATTGATGCTGCTAGTTCAAAGTAGTTTTGAGTGGATAGAACTTGTTTCATGGTTAATGGGTTTTTACTGATATATATTTGGCTTTTACCAATAAATCAATAGGCAAATGTATGGGATGAGATAAAATCTTTTCAAGTGTTTTTAACAAAATAATACAAATCATTCTGAAATTGGGAAAACTAACAAGGCGTTTTCCTGATGTACTATTTAGTTATAAGCTGAAGTTCAGCAGATAAACAACGATTAGCCAGAACAGCGTTCTATTTTCTATAAGGTAGTATCATAAGACCCCAAAAGTTTCAAGTAATTTGGTAGCATAAAGAAGAATTATAAATATTGCTACCGGAGCAATATACTTGATAATAAATTTATAAATGCCGTGCCATTTGAAGGGGAGTTTTCCGTTATTGGTAATTTCACTTTTCAGGTTTTTAACTTTGATAACCCATCCTACAAAGAGGGAAATGAGAAGCCCACCGACCGGCAGAAATATGTTGGAAGCCATAAAATCCAATAAGCCAAAAACTGTCTTCCCAAAGATTTTATTGTCAGCCAATAGGCCATAAGACAGTGAGTTGGGAATAACAAGCAAAGCCATGACGCCAACTACTAAAAAAACCGCTTTTTTTCGTGCGATCTTTAATTGTTCTGTTATAGAAGAGACAACGACTTCTACTAATGACATAGTGGATGTTAATGCTGCAATACCAAGTAACGAAAAGAATAAGGTTTGAAAGATCATTCCACCGGGCATTTCTTTAAACACTCCGGGCAGTGTGACAAAAATCAATCCCGGCCCACTGTCAGGGGCAAGTTTGTATGCAAATACTGCCGGGAAAATAATAATTCCGGCCATCAAAGCAATCATCGTATCAGCTATAACAACTTGCAATGACATTGTTTGCAGATTGACACTTTTTTTAATGTAACTTCCATAAGTCATCATTACACCCATTCCCAGGCTAAGGGAGAAAAAAGCATGGCCCAAAGCCTCCAGAACTCCAGAGGGGGTGAGCTTGTCCCATTCAGGAGCAAACAAAAATTCCAAACCATCAACAGCATTAGGTAATGTGAGTGAACGGACAATTAAGATGATCATTAAAATCAGTAATAATGGCATCAGAATTTTGGTATATCGTTCTATCCCTTTTTTAATTCCGGAATAAATGAAAAATGTTGTTATACCTAATACTATAAATGACCAAATGAGAGGTTCCCATGTGTTGGAGTTTAAAGCTTTAAAGGCTTCGCTGAAATCCTGACCGGCCAGAGAACCGGATATTGACCGGGGTATATATGCAAATATCCAACCTGCTACTACGGCATAATAAGACATAATAGTAAAAGCAGCGGTATTAAACAATACACCAGACCAATACCATGATTTACCGGGAGCCAGTTTTTTAAAAGCACCGAATACATTAAGGTTGGCTTTCCGTCCCAGTGAAAATTCCGATAACATTATTGGCAGTCCAATCAATGCAATACAAACTAAATAAATAATTAAAAAGGCACCACCGCCGTTTTCTCCGGTGATATATGGAAATTTCCATATATTTCCCAGGCCAACAGCAGATCCTGCTGCTGCTGCAATAACTCCGAATTTGCTTCCAAAGCTGTCTCTCTTGGGTAAATTGTTGCTCATAGAATTGGTTTTTGCTTCCTTGATGTACAAAAATCATAAAAAACAACCAAAGTCACAATATATTTCTGCTATTTGATATAAAATGCAGAGATTAAGTTATTTGCGAATGATTTAAAATTATTGTTTTTTTCTGATAAATGGCGTATACTTTCTTTACCAGTTGTTATCTTTGAGCAATGTTTGGAGTGCTAAAAAAAATAATGCAGGTAGTAGTGATATTCTTATTTATATCTGCTTCACTTAAAGCTCAGGACAGCTTAAGCAATCCGTTTTACATAGCTTTAAAGCCGGGCTATGGTTTTATTATTCCTCATTCAGAGGCAATCAAAGATATCTCGTTTACAAATCCATTTAGTATCGAAATAGAATCTGGTTGGCATTTGCTTCGGAAAAAAGACTGGAAGCGATACAATTGTTATTCCCGCGCCGGGTTTTCTTTGTTATACAGTAATTATCAATATCCGGAAGTATTGGGCTCTTCGTTGAATTTGATCACATTTGCTGAGCCTTTTATAAATTACAGAGGTAAACTAAAAAGCTCAATTCGTATGGGATTTGGCGCCAGTTACCTGTCTCAGGTTTTCGATACTGAAAAAAATCCTGAAAATAAGTTTTTTAGCAGTCCGCTGAGTTTTATTGTTCATGTTGACTATAACCTGATCAGGTATATCAACAATAAATGGTTTGTGAGTGCCTATTTTAAATACAATCACATTTCCAACGGTGGTATTTCCAAACCAAATAAAGGTATGAATTTTCCAACCTATGGAATAGGAGCGGGTTATTCTTTTGAACCTGTGAAATTTAAAAAACGGGAAAAACAAAAGCTTCAAAAACCGAACCCGTTTATTTTTTCAATTCATGCATTCGGAACAATGGCAGAAGTGAATGATTCGGATTATGAGGGGAGAAAGCCATCAGTGGGAGCCGGTGTAAAAGTGAGAAAACATGTATCCATTGTTAATGCTTTTAATGCCTCCATCGAGGGTGTCTTTGATTTTGGTGTTAAAGAATTAATGAATGATGAACCCGATCCAAGAGATTATAAACAGTTTTCATTTTTAGTCGGACACGATTTTGTTATTTCTGATTTCACTTTTTCCCAGTATTTTGGAACATATCTTTATGCACCTTATTATCTTAACAGAAATTTCTTTCAGCGTTATAGCTTAACATATCAGGTTTTACCCAAATTTCATGTTGGTGTTACTCTGAAAGCGCATGCTCAAGTTGCTGAGAATTTTAATCTGATGCTGTCATATGATCTTTGATTTAATCTGTTGAAGAAGAGTTATTGAATGAATTTTGCAGATCAACAGATATAACGATGGATTGTGAATGGTCTATAATATCATTAATAAAGTGCAGGCTATATTCAAACCGGGCTTTGATACTGCTATTCTCAAAGGGCAAAAAGAACACATCCAGCCGTCCGTAATTTTCAGCCTGGTATAATGGGTCTCCATAAATGACTTCCTGGCCTTCACCGTGAAAGTATGTGGCTTTTATACCGGCAAAGTCTTTTCGTAAAGTGAACATTCCTGAAAATCCGGTTTGGATGTTCATATCATAAACTCCACGTAGTTGGTCTATTTTAAATGCCGGACCGGCAGCCATGTACAGGGTATCCGGAAATGCCCCGGAAGTATTTATGTTGATACCGATTCGGGCCAGAAATCCTCCGTTGTCGCTAATGTGTTCATTTATTGGTTGTTGACTTTTAGCTTTGTGATACATCAGAAAGTAATGTTCCAAAAATAACCACTTTAGATTTAGTCTTCCGGAAGCTCCATATAAAAATGCTTCCCTTTGGTTAAGTGTCTGCTTTTGTAACCAATCTATCCAGAGGGTCTGATGACCCGAAGAACCGGATGCTTTGAAATGTAAACCTTTTATGGAAGGATTGTAATAAAGAAACTTTTCTTTCATCAGGAATAAGGGATAATTTAACAGCCCCTCACGCGGAAATGAACCGAAATAAAAGCTAAAAGGATTTTTGTTTAAGTGATAGTAAAGAATTGGGCTGATTGGTACGGCATTGAGGCTATTCCCATACTCAAACATATAATCCAGACCAGCAACAAATTGGTGAATACTGTCCATTTTTACCCCTATTGAACCATTGAGGCGAGATACTAAAATTGTTTCACCCTCCTGAAAATCATTAAAATATTCTCTGTTATCTGCAATATTCCACAAACCGGCTTTCCAGAAATAATTCTGAGCATGAGAACAAAAACCAACAGATATGAAAACAAAAGTTACAGCAAATTTCGTAAGGTTTTTTCTTTTAATATTACTCATTCTTAGTACTGGTTAATAGATGGTTCATGTTTTTTGAAGGCTCATGCTTTATCGTTTTTCATTAGAAGCTTCATCTTATCTATTTGTTCTGGAGTTCCCATAACAAAAAGTTTGGCGTTGGGAACCATTTTAGTTTTAGGCGATGGATTAATGATATATTTACCTTCAGGCGTTTTAAATCCAACAATATTTGCTCCGGACAGAGACCTGATATTCAGGCTTCCAATAGTTGTTTCTTTTTTTTCTTCCCGAAGATTGGAGCACATCAACTCTTCCAGGTTAGTTTCATGCTCACCTTTCAGGCTAATTTGTTGCAGAAATTCAACCAGGTCTGGTTTAGTTACCAATGAAGCCATATGCGAACCACCAACTTTTTCAGGCATAATAACTTTATTGACGCCCGCCATTTCCAGCTTGCGTTCCGTACTTTCATTGGATGCCCGGCTGACAATGTAAATATCAGGATTTAAGGAACGGGCTGTTAGTACAACAAATAAATTGTCTGCGTCAGTAGGTAGAGTGGTTACCAATGCCCGGGCTTTTTTGATACCCACATCAAGCATGGTTGAATCTTTGGTGGCATCACCTTCATAAAACCGGCTTTTGTCATCTTTCTCTTCCAGTATTAATTGATGATCCCGGTCGACTACAATAAAATCCTGGTGACTTTGTAGTAAATCATGGGCTGTTTGTCTTCCATTGCGCCCATATCCGATAATGATAATATGGTTTTTCATTTTTCTGAGGACAGATTTTTTTTGATAGTTGCGTAAGATATTATTTATTTCTCCTTCCAGGAAATAGGTTGTGATCACTGAAACAGCATAGGCAAAGGCTACCCAACTAATAATAATGAGAAACAGCGTAAAAATGCGCCCGGTCATTGAGAGTTCAAATGCTTCTTTATATCCGACGGTAGAAACCGTAATTACAGTCATGTATAAAGAATCCAGAAAGGATTGATGCTCGATAGAAATAAAGCCAAACGTACCGATCAGGGTAATGATCAGCATGATAAAAAATGCTATGCGCAATTTTTTTAGCCGGTTTGATTTTAACTCCTTTAGAATACTCATCATTGGTGCGAAAGTACGATTTATATGGGCATCCGTCAAAAAAAAAATAACAGTTTTATCGTTTTGAGAGTATATGATGCCCGATATGACAATGCAGACATTTTTTCTTTCTACAATAGCTTTCACGCATTTGTATCAGGGCTTGTGAATGCATGGCATGGTCACAGGGAAAATCTCTTTCTATATATTTTTTTGTGATGTTATTTTTTTCAGGTGGTATTTGCATCAACCAGTCCAGCGCACGGTCCTGGTAAACAGGTTTGTTATGATATTTGCCATAAACGAATAGAAATGGGATTACCGTATTAATAAGAATCAGGTTTACTGCAAGTTCACCCAGGCGTTTTGGGGAAACAGAGGTTTCCTGGGCTTTATCAAAATGGTAATGCGTAATCCAGTAATCGGAGGCAGTAACATTATAAAGTTCTTTTATCTCTTCTGCTGTGGTAGCCTTCAGGACAGGAGATAACAGATGGGTCGATTTCCATAACAAGGAAGCCAGTTGCGCAATCCTTACTGTTGGAAAATTTGAAGGCCTTAGGCGCATAAACTTCCAGCTTTGTTTTGGGATGGGTTGTAAATTGTGTTTTTGACGGATACTATAGTAAATAAACCTTAGTTTTTCATGATATTGACTATATATCTTTTCTTCCAAAAATCCGGACTGGCCAAATAAAATGGCTTCGGTATGTTTTAGTGACTGGCTGTTTCGCTGAATGATTTTTAAGGGAATCTGCCTGCCAAGCATTTCAAAAGGTTCGGCATTGGTTTTAAATCCAAAACTCCTGCATAATAATTGAAAATAAGCTTGTTCCCAGTCATATTGATTTCCATCCAGGTAATGCTGTACTTTTTGGGCTCTTTTTTCAAACCTTTCGATAGCCATTCGCTCTAACCACTTTCCTGTAACAACTGGTTTTACAAAGTGCAATTGTCCTTCGCAAGCAAGCCATTGACGACTTTCCATGAATTGCTGATAACGATCCTTAATAGCTTTGCTGTATTTCCCCTGCAAAGATACAGCAGGAATTTTTTCGCCGTTCGGACGGTAGATGTCTGCATCATTGTTCATCAGAACATGTAAAATGATATTATTATAAGCTTTGTCTTTATGATGCTGATGCCGATACCAGTCCGACGCATTAATGTGAAGTTCAATGTTTCCGGCCCATGTTGTGTTGCCAATTCGTATACGTGCATTGGAAAAATCCGGACCGGAATCATGATTTAAATATCCAGGATGTTGTACACTGACGATTTCTTCATCATCTGTTATTAGTGGCCCGTTAAATAGTTGATTTTGCCATAGGTATGTCAGTAAGTCTTCTTTCATAAATTAAAATTATAATTAATTTTAATAAAAACCAACTTTTAACTGTAAAAAGTGATTTGTTAAAGAAAATTAATCTTTGAAATATGAAAACATTATATTTGTAATTTCATGTAGTAAATATAAGAGGAATAAGGTATTCAATCTAAACAGAAATCAAATAAAACCTTGTATTATGAAACAATTGATTTACATTTTATTGCTATTACCATTGCTTCTGATGGGTATTCAACCTGTATCAGCACAGACAGACTCTTCTGAAGTATTTGTTGTTGTGGAAGATTCTCCGCAGTTTCCCGGAGGGGAAGAAGCACGGGTTGAGTATTTACAAAAGAATATTATTTATCCTGAAGAAGCTGAAAAAAACGGTATAGAAGGCACTGTTTATGTTACGTTTATAGTAGAGACAGATGGAAGCATCTCGAATGTCAGACTTTTACGTGGTATAGGCGGAGGGTGTGATAAGGTTGCATTTGAAGCAGTGCAAAATATGCCGGACTGGAAGCCGGGTAAACAAAAAGGCCGTCCTGTCAGGGTGCAATTTAATATGCCGCTGAAGTTTAAACTGGATGATAAAGTGAAAAAGGAAGGTGAAGCTTCACAAGACAAAGAAAAGAACAAGGAATAAATTTGTTAGACTGTTTTAAACAATTGGATATACGGCCACATTTTCCGGGAGGTGAGCATGCTTGTCAGATATTCATGAAAGACCATCTTGTCACAACACGGAACAACGAACACGGAACACAGAACAAATTATAAACCGATGAAAAACTATTACACTTTAAGATTTGCCGTGTTTTTGGGGTTAATCATTTGTATACAAACACCTGGATTAAATGCTCAGAACACAGACACCACCAATGGTTCTGAATCCCAATTAGATTCAAATAGTAGAAAGATTTACAATGTTGTTGATGAGCTGCCTGGATTCCCCGGTGGAGAAAGTGAGAGATTTCACTACCTTGCAGAGAATATAAACTATCCTGAATTTGCTCGTGAACACGGAATTCAGGGAACAGTATTTGTGACATTTGTGGTTGAGAAAGACGGAAGGATAACCAATCCTGAAATATTACGTGGCATTGGTGGAGGATGTGATGAGGATGTGATCCGGATTGTTAAGCAGATGCCTAAATGGAAGCCCGGAAAGGTGGATGGGAAACCCGTAAAAGTGCAGTTCAATATGCCGGTAAGGTTTAGCCTGCCCGCTACTGATGAAGATGAAACTGAAGAAGGAAAAAGCTGGTTCGGGAGATTTATTGATCGCATCTTTTAATAAAAAATTGTTTATCAGTTAGATACAATTGAATTTTGCGGGAATGTGCAAAAGCCTCAATTTTATATTATATTTGCAGTTGAATATGCAACATTTTTGTTGAATGAAGCCTTTGAAAGATAAGATGATGAGCATAGAGCTCAAAGCGCGACAGTTGATCCGGGCAAAACAAAATTTGAAGGAGCAACTTGAAAAAGTTCAGCGCGAGAATCAGAATCTGAAAGAGGCCCTAAAACAAAAAGAAGCAGAATTAGAAAATCAAATCAAATTAAATCAGTTTAAACATATAGCGACTTCCCTGAGTGATCAGGAGAAAAAGCAAACCAGGCAAAAAATAAATAATTTAGTGCGGGAAATTGATCAATGTATTGCACTTCTGAATGACTAACAGGTTATTCAAATAATATATGAAAGAATTAAACATAAACATAACAATAGCAGACAGACCTTATCGTTTAACAATAGACAGGGCCGAAGAAGAAGTGGTTCGAAAAGCTGCTGACAAAGTGAATGAAAAAGTAAAAGCTTTTGCCCGGAATTATTCTTTTAAGGATAAGCAGGATCTATTGGCTATGATTGCGCTTCAGTATACGACAGAAGCTTTGCAGCTAAATGATCAGCAAAAGTTTGTGGAAATGGAACTGGACCAACGTTTGTCATCGTTGGATGATTTGCTGTCTGAATACCAGGAAGTGTAGATATAACGTTCTTTACATAAATACAAGAAATTACCCGCATGAATTCAATTCCTGTTTGAGAAACTCAACAGATTAACAATAAGGGACAAGCTTAGCGGTTTGTAGGACAGGCCTCAACCTACGGGTGCCGGCATTTGCCGGCCAGTGGACGTTCGAAAAACCCGGCAGCCCTTTCCATGTCAGTATAGGGGTTTCCCCCAAACTATTGAATTATGCGGGTTTGCTTTTTCAGGGAAGTAGCCAAATAAACAAATGGAACAATGGAACTATGGATTATTATTGCCGGTATAGCCGGTTTGGGATTGGGTGTTCTGCTTGCATCAACGGTCTTAAAAAAGAATATTGAAAAGAAAAGTAATCAGTTGCTGGAGGATGCCAAATCTGAGGCAGAGGTCATTAAGAAAGAAAAAATTATTCAGGCCAAGGAAAAATTTCTTCAATTAAAAGCAGAGCATGAAAAAGTTATCAATGAGAGGAATCAGGCTGTGCAGGTTGCTGAGAGTAAGCTTAAACAAAAGGAAGATATTTTTAAAAGCCGGCAGGAAGAACTGAAAAACAAACAAAATGAAATTAAACAGATTCGCGAAAACCTGAATAACCAGTTGGAAATAGTGGAGCGCAAACAAGCAGACCTTGATAAAATGCATAATCGCCAGGTTGAGCAGTTGGAAGCTATTTCAGGACTATCAGCAGAAGATGCCAAAGCTGAATTGGTGGAATCATTAAAAGCTGAAGCCAAAACAGAAGCTATGGCGCATATTAATGATATCATCGAAGAGGCCAGGGATAATGCCAATATGGAAGCCAAGAAAGTAGTTGTCAATACCGTGCAGCGCACAGCTACTGAGCATGCTATTGATAATACAGTTTCTGTTTTTAACATCGAAAGCGATGAGATCAAAGGCCGTATAATTGGACGCGAAGGCAGGAATATCAGAGCTCTTGAAGCGGCAACCGGCATCGAGTTTATTGTGGATGATACACCGGAAGCAATCATTCTTTCAGGATTTGATCCGGTACGCAGAGAGATCGCCAGGTTGTCATTACATAAGCTTGTAACTGATGGCAGAATTCATCCGGCCAGAATTGAAGAAGTTGTTGCTAAAACCCAAAAGCAGATTGAACAGGAAATTGTTGATATTGGTAAGAAAACCTGTATTGACCTTGGAATACATGGAATTAATCAGGAACTGGTTCGTTTGATTGGAAAAATGAAATACCGCTCTTCATACGGTCAAAACCTTCTCCAACACTCACGAGAGGTGGCCAATCTTTCAGCTACTATGGCATCTGAGCTGGGATTAAACTCTAAAATGGCAAAAAGAGCTGGTTTATTGCATGATATTGGAAAAGTGCCCGATAATGAGCCTGATGTTCCTCATGCTGTTCTGGGAGCTAAATTAGCCGAGAAATACAAAGAAAAACCCGAAGTTGTTAACGCCATTGGCGCACACCATGATGAAATGGACATGGAGACCTTAATAGCGCCAATTGTTCAGGCATGTGATGCTATTTCCGGAGCCCGCCCGGGCGCCCGCCGCGAAGTGGTTGAAGCGTATATTAACCGGTTAAAAGAATTGGAAGAAACAGCAGCAAGTTATCCAGGCGTTATTAAAACATATGCTATTCAGGCCGGAAGGGAGCTAAGAGTAATCGTCGGAGCTGAAAAGATGAACGATCAGGATGCTTCTAAGTTATCTTATGATATTTCTAAAAAAATACAAAATGAAATGACTTATCCCGGGCAGATTAAAGTTACTGTTATCAGAGAACACAGAGCTATTGCTTATGCAAAATAAGATTGTCCTCTATGTATAAGTTCAATATCTATACCCGGTTTTTGCCGGGTTTTTTTATTATATTTGAAGTATGTCATATACATATAAATACCCCAGACCGGCATTAACGGTAGATGCTATGGTGTTTCGTAAAATTGATGAAGGACTTCAGGTCCTTTTAATTAAAAGAAAACATGAACCTTTTAAAGGAAAATGGGCTTTCCCCGGTGGTTTTATCGATATGGAAGAAACAGCGGAGGAAGCTGTAAGTAGAGAACTGAAAGAAGAAACAGGTCTGGCAGGTATCAGACTGAAACAGTTTCATACCTTCTCTGCCATTGATCGAGACCCGAGAGGCAGAACCGTGAGTATTGTCTTTTATGGGTTTGACCGTAATAAAGATCAGCAAGTAAAAGGAGCTGATGATGCTGCTGAGGCTGAATGGCAGTATCTGAACCAACTACCTGAACTTGCATTCGATCACCAAAAAATCCTGCAAGATGCCCTGGATGAGTTGACTCTTTGAATTGTCGGCTTTTATCCGTTTATAATTTTGATTTTATGATTCCCGCTGTAAGCGGGGGGCTCGCCATGATAAGCTATATATCGGGCACTCACTATATTTTTTTAGTTCATTATAATCATACCTGTATGTGTTCCCGCCAACCGGTGGATAATGGCTCGGTTCATCTTTAGTTTAAATTTCGGCTTTATATCTGATCTGTTTTTTTGTAACTTTGTATTTCTACTAAAAGATAACATATGAATAAAATTAATAAACTGGCTGTTCTGACATCTGGTGGAGATGCCCCCGGTATGAATGCTGCCATAAGAGCTGTGGCGAGGACAGGTTTCTTTTATGGTATGGAGGTTTATGGTGTAAAGCGAGGCTATCAGGGTTTGATTGACAACGATATGTCAGAGCTGGACAACCAAATTGTGGCAAATATAATTCAACGTGGCGGAACGATCCTGAAATCAGAGCGGAGTGATGATTTCATGAAAACCGAAGGCAGACAAAAAGCATACGATAACCTCAGGACTCATAACATTGATGCTTTGATCGTAATCGGCGGAGACGGAACGTTTACCGGTGCCAATATTTTCAGCAATGAGTTTGATTTTCCTGTGATTGGTGTCCCGGGGACAATCGATAACGACTTATACGGTACCGATTATGCGATAGGGTATGATACTGCTATTAATACAGTTGTGGAGGCAGTGGATAAATTAAGAGATACTGCCGGGTCACATAACCGTTTGTTTTTTGTTGAAGTGATGGGCAGAGATGCCGGATTTATTGCTTTAAGAAGTGGAATAGCTACCGGAGCAGAAGATATTTTGATCCCCGAAACAGAAACCTGTATCACGGATTTGATAAATAAACTTAAGCATGACCGTAGGGGAAATAAGACCAGTGGCATCATTATGGTTGCAGAAGGTGATGATGCAGGGAATGCTTATGAAGTAGCACGAAAAGTTAGTGAAAATTTCCAGGGTTATGAAACCCGTGTTACTGTCCTCGGACATGTTCAACGCGGAGGAGCCCCAACATGTATGGACCGCGTTCTTGCCAGTACTTTGGGCTATGAAGCTGTAAAGGCTTTGATAAAAGGAAAAAAAGCAATTATGATCGGAAAAATTAATAATCAAGCAGCTTATACGCCTTTTGAAAAATCTGTAAAACACCACCGGCAAATCAACGGATCATTACTTGAAATGGCCCGTATTTTATCTCTTTAGTGATGGATGAAAAAAAGCCTTTATTTGCCGAAGTCTTGATGCCTTTACCTGTCAAAGGAACATTTACTTATCGTATCCCGGTTGACTTTAGGGCTAATGTTGAAATTGGTAAACGTGTTGTAGTCAGGTTTGGTCGTTCAAAAATATATTCCGGTCTTATCCTGAAGTTACATCAGGTGGAACCGGTTAAATACAAGGCAAAGGATATTCAAAACCTGTTGGATAAAAAACCTGTTGTGACAGCTATTCAGCTTAATATGTGGCATTGGATTACAGACTATTACATGGCATTTAAAGGCGAAGTAATGAATGCTGCACTACCCTCTGCCATGAAACTGGCAAGTGAATCGAAAGTAAAAATTCATCCTGCTTACGACGGGCTTGTTAGTGAACTTTCCATGGCTGAGCATCAAATTATTGAAAATCTTTCTAACCACAATGCATTGACTATTAGACAGGTTAGCGAAATTACAGGGTATAAAAATGTTATGCCTTTGATAAAAAACCTGATTGATAAAGAAGCTGTGATCATGCAGGAGGAACTGAAAGATCATTTTAAACCAAAAAAAGAGTCTTATTTGCGACTGGCTGATAAATATGCTCATTCTGAAAAAGAATTAAGTGAATTATTGGATAGTTTCAGTAAAAAAGCATATCGTCAGATGGAAGTGATGATGGTTTTTTTAAGCAAAAGCGGAAAAGACCGTAAAGCTTCTGTTGCAAAAAAAATGATCGTTCAGGGTAATGAAAAATACAATGCTCCTGTAAAAACTTTGATCTCAAAAGGTATTTTTGTTGAAGAAAAGAAAATAACCTCCCGGCTTGAGAATTTTGAATCGCGTTCTGATGTTAAAAACATTGTCCTTAGCAAAGAACAAAACCGAGCACTGAAAGAGATTAATCAGGGATTTGATCAAAAAAAAGTCACTTTATTACATGGCGTCACGTCCAGTGGCAAAACGGAATTATATATACACCTGATTGCAGACCAGTTAAAAAAAGGAAGACAGGTTTTATATCTTTTGCCGGAGATTGCTTTAACAGCACAGATTATCAACCGGCTGACAAAATTTTTTGGTAAGGAGGTCGCTGTTTATCATTCCCGTTTTAATGAACAAGAGCGCACAGAGGTCTGGAATTCTGTTTTGGAAAATAAACGCAAACTGATTGTTGGAGCGCGATCGGCTTTGTTTTTACCTTTCCATAAATTGGGCCTTATTATCGTAGATGAGGAACATGATAATTCCTATAAGCAATTCGATCCTTCACCACGTTATAATGGGCGGGATGTTGCGGTTTATCTTGGTAATTTATTTTCTGCAGATGTCATTCTGGGCTCTGCAACGCCCTCCGTTGAGAGCTATGCAAATTCCATTTCCGGAAAATACCATTTGGTGGAGCTGTTTCAACGTTTTGGTGAAATTCAAATGCCTGAAATAGAAGTTGCAGATTTGATTGCAGCTTCCAAAAACAAAGAGATGTATTCTCATTTTAGCGCTCTTTTATTGAAAAACATTCGTCATACGCTGGACCGTGGATTGCAGGTTATCTTGTTTCAAAACCGCCGGGGGTTTTCTTTACGTATTCAATGTCATCAATGCGGGTGGATGCCCGAATGTTTGAACTGTGATGTTGGAATGATCTACCATAAATATCAGAATCTTCTCCGTTGTCATTATTGCGGGCATAAAGCAAAAGTGCCCTCAGAATGCCCGAGCTGCGGAAGTATCAAAATCAAGATGCAGGGATTTGGCACTGAAAAAATAGAAGAGGAGCTACCTACACATTTTCCAAATGTACGCATAGCCCGTATGGATCTTGATTCTACACG
>JAIPAE010000028.1 GCA_021740245.1 Bacteroidales bacterium
AGTTGAAATAAAATCTGTTGAGTTTATAAGTGATGTACATGAAGCACAATTATTAACCTATTTAAAACTGGGGAATTATAAACTTGGTTTGATATTGAATTTTCATGTTTCTGCAATGAAAAACGGCATAAAAAGAATGGTCAATAAATTGTAAGATAGCTTTGCGGTTCTTTGCTCCTTTGCGGCTCTTTGCGGTACAAAAAAGCTATACCGCAAAGTACCGCAGGGAAGCGCAAAGCACCGCAGAGAATAAATAAAATTTCAAACTAATGAAAATACGTCAATCTTTAATTCAAGAAATACAGGAAATTATTTCCGGAGCACAGGTCAGAACTGTACCTTCTGTGGATACTTAGCGCGTATTAATGTACTGGGAAATAGGCCGTGTGATTTTTGAAGAAGAACAACAGGGTGAAGACCGGGCTGAATACGGGAGCTTTCTTATCCAAACTATTTCGGAAGAGCTGCAGCCTCAATTTGGAAGTGGTTTTTCTCGCCGCCAATTATATTGGTATGTACAGTTTTATAAACGATTTCCGAATGTGAACGCACTGCGTACACAATTTTCATAGACGCATTATCGGAAAATAATTAGCATTGAAAATCAGGATAAACGAGAGTTTTATATAGCCGAAGCAGAAAAAAATAACTGGTCGGCACGTCAACTTGAAAGGCAAGTTAACAGCGGTCTATATGAGAGACTATTGGCAAGTAATGATGAAAAATCAGTTTTAGATGTAGCAAAAAAAATATGATATTGTGGAAGTTGATGGATATCATTGTTTTTTGTCTAATGCATGCGACAGGAATTTTGTAGTGGTACGTTTCGCTAGAACCAAATTTTCTGCAAAGCGTTGCAAAGTAAGAGTAAGCTAAGGCTAAAATTTGCGATTCGTAGTGGCACAACATTTTCTCACTAAAGCGCATCGTAAAGAAGCCTTAGTTCACCTTAGAGAAGAGGCGTTTCATTTAATTCATCACAAAATTGTAGGAATTGCCATTGATGGTTGCTGTGGCATCAGCGTCACAGTTACCGTTGCCGTAGTCCACATAAATCGGATTATTGTTTCCGGATTCGATCTTGATTTCACCGGCTCTGATCCATCGGCAGGAAACCCTTACATCAAGTGAGTCCGTGATTGTTATGGTGAAATTATTGCCGTTGGCATTGGTACCATTAGAGGCGCCACTGATCAGGTATTCATCATCCCAGGGGTTAAATACTGTCGTTTCGCCCGATACCCATTCATTAACCCTGTTTGTGGCCCAGCTGATAATATCGCCATTTATTTTGGTGATCTGACCATTATTGACAACGACTGAATAATAGCGGTTGCTGTCGGCGGTGAAACCTTCGTTGGTGATGGTCTTCAGACCTTCTATTTTATGATCGTTCACATAATAATCCTGAACGGTAACATTGATCACACAGCCTGTTTTTCTGTACCAGTCGGATATTTCATAATTGATCTCGCCTCTTCTTTCGCGGCCGTCCTGGCATAGTGTATTGGTATCGCCAAAATCCACATTGATGTATTTGGGGAAATTGTTTCCCAAAGGCTTCACAGTAATGGTAGCATTCTGGCCATAAAGGATCACCGAGTCTTTATTTAACTTGGTATTCATAAGGTTTTCATCCATCTCTTTGGAAGCGTCATCAACTTGTTTGAACACATCATCGAACATTGTAGATGCAAAGGCGTTGTCTTTGGCAGACTGGATGTTTTCCACGGTATCATTCGTGTCTTTTTTACACGAGTATGTTAAAAACATAACGGATAATAAGCTTAAGATAAAGAGCTTGTAATATCTCATAGCGATCATATTTAGTTTCAAAGATAGTTTAAAAAGGGATAAAAATGTTGAATCGAATATTAAATTTTTACTATAAAAGTTTTGAAAGGTTTTCAATTGGTATTGCTATTTTTGGCAAAGAATCACGATATTTGCATTGAATTACGAATGAAATCCAAAGGATTAGAAATTTTCAGGGAATATGAAACGCATTGAGATCAAAAAAATACTGGCGAAGGAGCCGGTAGGAGAAAAGGTTTTAGTAAAGGGCTGGGTTCGCAACAGGCGGGCCAGCAAGAATGTAGCTTTTATTACGTTAAATGATGGATCGGTATTATCGAATCTACAGATAGTAGCGGATGTGGAAAAGATTGGGCATGAACTGTTATCCCGGATCAGCACGGGTGCAGCCATAGGTGTGGAAGGCATTTTGCAGGAATCGCAGGGAGCTGGTCAAAAGGTTGAGCTGGTTGCCGATGATATTACCATATACGGGGAAGCCGACCCGGAAAAGTATCCCCTTCAGCCTAAAAAGCACTCGCTTGAATTTTTGCGCGAGATTGCACATCTGCGGTTTCGCACCAATACATTCAGTGCGGTAAACCGGGTTCGTCACAACATGATTTTTGCCATACACCAGTATTTTCATGATCATGGGTTTTATAATATCCATTCACCGATCATCACAGCATCAGATGCGGAAGGCGCCGGCGAGACATTTCATGTAACCTCACTGGATATTGGGAATCCGCCGAAAGATGAAAACGGCAAGGTGGATTATAAGCAGGATTTTTTCGGTCGCCAGACCAACCTTACAGTATCGGGGCAACTGGAAGCGGAACTGGCAGCCCTGGCTTTATCAAAAGTGTACACCTTTGGCCCTACCTTCCGGGCTGAAAACTCCAATACAAAACGGCATCTGGCCGAATTCTGGATGATCGAACCTGAAGTGGCGTTTAACGACCTGGATGATAACATGGACCTTGCTGAGGATTTTCTTAAATATCTGATTCGCTTTGCACTGGATAACTGTGCGGAAGACCTTGCCTTTTTGGATAAAAGAATGGCAGATGAGGAAAAGAGTCTGCCTCAAAACCAGCGCTCAGAGATGGGCCTGATCGAAAAGATGAAATTTGTACTGAAAAATGAGTTCGAAAGGGTAACTTATACAAAAGCGATCGAAATACTTAAAAATTCTAAACCGAACAAAAAGAAAAAATTCGATTATATCATTGAAGAGTGGGGTGCTGATTTGCAGTCGGAACATGAACGCTATTTGGTAGAAAAACATTTCAAAAAACCGGTGATCCTGACCGATTATCCTAAAGACATCAAGGCGTTTTATATGAAACAAAACGAAGATGATACGGTAAGAGCGATGGATATTTTGTTTCCCCAGATCGGTGAGATTGTGGGAGGATCGCAACGTGAGGAAGAATACGATAAACTTGCCAGGCGAATGGACGAGCTCAATATCCCGCAAGAAGAAATGTGGTGGTTTATGGATACACGGAAATACGGATCAGTACCTCATTCCGGATTCGGGTTGGGTTTTGAGCGGATGATGCTGTTTGTCACAGGAATGAGCAACATCCGCGATGTGATTCCATTCCCGAGAACCCCTCAAAATGCCGAATTTTAATTTAGAATGAGAAAAGATACCTTGCTTCATTGCATAGCAGGCTTTATTTTTCTATTTTCGAAAATTGCAAGAATGATTCAATCACAACGCCAATGTTAAGTCAGCAGTTACAACAGAAGCTTTTACAGAAACTGTCTCCGCAGCAAATCCAACTCATGAAGCTGTTACAGGTGCCTACAACTGCTATGGAGCAACGTATCAAGCAGGAGATTGAAGAGAATCCGGCGTTGGAAGAATATTCTGATGATCCTAATGAAGAAAGCCTGGAAGAACAATATGATAAGGAAGACCAGGCTGACGAGTTTGATGTGAATGATTATCTGGATGATGATGAAATCCCATCATACCGGTATAATGCCAGTAATAATAGCGGTGAAGATGAAAACAAGCAAATTCCGTATGCCGCCGGCATTACATTCCGGGAACAACTGGAAGACCAACTGGCATTGTATGCTTTAAACGACCGTGAATTTATGATTGCCAGTATGATCATTGGCAACCTGGATGATTCAGGATACCTGAAGCGTAGCACGGATGCCATGGTAGATGATTTTGCCTTTACAAGAAATATGGAGGTAAAAAAACCGGAAATAGAAAAAATGCTTGGCATTGTACAGAGCATGGACCCACCGGGAACAGGAGCCCGCACACTTCAGGAGTGCCTCTGCCTGCAACTGAAAAGAAAAGATCGAAATAAAGACTCAATACAACATGCACTGGGAATTATCGATCGGTTTTTTAATGAATTTACAAAAAAACATTACAACAAAATCATCAAGCGATATGGCATAACAGAAGAAGAATTGAAAAATGCTATTGAGGAAATCTTAAAACTCAACCCGAAACCGGGAAATACTATGGGACAAACTGATAAACCCAATCATTATGTTATCCCGGATTTTATTATTACAATTGATAACGGAGAACTGAATCTTCAGTTGAATCATAGAAATATGCCTGAACTAAGGGTTAGTCAGACTTATCAGAATATGTTGCGCGCATACTCCGAGCAAAAAATGAAAAAATCGAAGAAAGATAAAGATGCTATCATGTTTGTAAAGCAAAAGATCGATTCTGCAAAATGGTTTATTGACGCGATCAAACAGCGTCAAAATACCCTTTATGTGACCATGGAAGCCATCATGAATTATCAGCGGGAGTATTTTCTGGAAGGCGATGAAACCAAGTTGCATCCCATGATTCTCAAAGATATTGCTGAGATCGTAAATCTTGACATATCTACAATATCACGGGTTGCCAACAGTAAATACGTACAAACGCCGTTTGGAACATTTCTTTTGAAAAGTTTTTTCTCTGAGTCTATGCAAACTCAAAGCGGAGAATCTGTTTCTACACGCGAAGTTAAAAAGATATTACAGGATTTTATCGAATCAGAAGATAAGAAGAAACCAATAACTGACGAACACTTATCCAAGTTGTTAAAAGAAAAGGGCTATAATATTGCCCGGCGTACAGTGGCTAAATACAGGGAGCAGTTAAATATCCCGGTAGCCAGGTTGAGAAAAGAAATTTAGGAGTAAAGATTCATGGAACGAAAACTGGCAGAGGGAATATCCATTATTTTTCATCCTGTTTTGATTCCGCTTTATGGTTCTGCCATTATGCTGTTTCAGGATGGATATTTAACGCTTATTTTGCCTCAGAGTGTACGTTTGACTATTCTTGGGATCATTTTTGTTATGACGGTGCTGGCTCCACTGGGAATGATTTTGGTAATGAAAAGAATAAACGTTATTTCATCTTATCGTATTGAAAAACGTCAGGAACGATCCTTGCCTTTTCTGGGTGTTGGATTTGCATTTTATCTAACGTATATGCTGATAAAATCATTCTCCATTCCGGGATATTATAATCTGTTTCTGTTGGGAGCTGCTCTATTGGTTGTGTTAGCTATGATAATAAACAGATTCTGGAAGATCAGTATACATTTACTGGCATTGGGCGGTCTTACCGGAATTCTGATTGCTGTTTCCCCATATCCTTTCAGTATAGATCATTTGTATACATATTTAATCATTCTGATCTCCGGAATAACAGGTTTTGCAAGACTATGCGCTTCCAACCATACATCTGCACAAGTGTATGTGGGTTATCTCACCGGACTGGTATTTATGTTTACACTTTTTGAACTGGCTGTCTGATGCATTAAAATTTTCTAAAACGGACTGAAAATTATTCCGGCCGTTATCAGATACATATTGGAAGGTTTTTCATTATTGGATAAGTCAATCAACTGGTCTTCCTCAAAAAGTGGAGTGAGATTGTAATGAGCAAACAGAGAAAACGATTTATAGCCAATTCTTCCTGTTGCTGTATATCTTAATTTATTCAAGTCGCTGATATTATGCTCTTTAATTTTGACTTTATCATTTTGTGTTTGTGGCGTTTCTAAATAATTTTCGCCTTTGTATTTGGTGTGGCTGTTGATCAGGTAGCCAACCTTAAACCCTGCTGAGATCGTCATTTCTTTTTCTTTGCCTAGTCTTAAACGCAGCTCAACGGGCAACTCGAGGTAGGTTGTACTTATTTTGTTTTTATCATAATTCAGAGAGTCGGGTATCGGGTTAAAAGCAGTCTTATGCTGTACCTGGTTTTCAAAGATAAAACCGTCGGAATACAGATTGTTACTTTGAAGTCCCAGCCCGGCGCCGAAGGTTAAAGGACTTTTACCCAATTGTGAATCAAACATAAATGAAAACACAAATGAAGGATTATAATTACGGATATTCACATTACCGGGAGCATCCATCCAGATATCATTGCCCATACCGATCATAAACCGGCCTTTTTTACTCATGGATTGTTCTTTGTCATCCTCTTCTTCAGAAGCGATTTCTATATCCTGTGCATTCAGGCTTCCGAGCAAAGATAGAATGCTGAGGGCTATCAAAATTACTTTTAGTGATTTCATGAATTATCTGTTTTTATATGACTTCGCTAAAATACGAAAACATTTGAAACTAAAAAAAATCCAAAAAATAGAAGCTAATTCCCGGAATGAGAAATTTATAAGAGTATTTTTTAGAACAAAAATCAGATAAACAGGAGCTAAGGGTTTTTGGCGCTGTTTTTGCACAATCAATATGAATGATTTATTGACAGACTATAGAAACAAGGGCCATCCTGTTTACTATAGAGAATACAAAAATCTATACGTTTAATATATACACTTTTAACCCCCGATGACTTAAAATTACCGCCGCTGCGATACATGCCGGCGGTTTTTTTTGAAGTCTAAAAGCCCAAAAAAAGGCAGCCTGCTTATCTGTCTTTCCAGTTTACTGATTTTTATTTCCGTTTATCAGTTCATTGATAAAGATTTGAAGTTTTGTTGTGATGCGATACATCACGGGGACAATAATTAAAGTAAGGAATGTAGCAAATGTCAGGCCAAATATAACTGTCCATGATATGGGCCCCCATAAGCTGGCAATATCGCCACCGAAGTAAATATTTGGCTCAAAGCTTCGGAGTAAGCCTGCAAAGTCGATATTTACACCAATTGCCATGGGTAATAAGCCTAAAATGGTTGTTATGGCTGTGAGCAGAACGGGTCTCAGGCGGGTTTTCCCACCGCGAATGATGCAGTCGGTTGCTTCGGCGATTGGTAAGAGAGCTGTTTTATGCAAGCCGAGTTCTTTACGTTTGTCCATTTTTAATAATTCAATATAATCGATAAGAACGATGGCATTGTTAACTACGACACCGGCCAGTGAAACAATACCAATGCCGGTCATAACAACGATGAAATCCATTTTAAATGTTGCCAGGCCTCCAAAAACGCCAATAGTGCTGAACAGAACACTTGCCAGAATAATAAGCGGTTTAATCATTGAATTAAATTGTGATACAAGGATCATCAATATCAGGGAAATGGCAATCAACATAGCGCGAATCAGGAAGTTCATGGATTCCTGCTGGTCTTTCTGTTCACCTGTAAATTTGTAATTATACCCCTCCGGAAGATCGATTTCTGTGAGAGCCAGTTTAATCTGTTCATTCACCTCCGTTGGATTGTAACCTTCGATCACATTCGAATACAGGGTAATTACACGTTCCAGGTCTTTTCGTTTCACCGAGCCATACGTTGTACTGTATTTAAAGCTGGCTACGGCAGAGATCGGCACTTTGATCAGGCGGCCCTGGTTATTGCGGAAAACGATCTTTTGATTCATCAAGGACGAAATATCATAACGGTATTTGTTTTGTAAACGCAGTTGAATAGGATATTCATCCTCACCTACTTTAAAGTCTGAGATTTCTTTGCCGAAAAGAGCAGTTCTGAGCGTACTGCCAATTTGCCCGGTGGAAAGCCCGAACCTGCGTGCCTGCTCCCGTTTAACTGTTACGATCATTTCCGGTTTTCCTATATCCAGGTCCATTTTCATGCCTTCAATTCCATTGATATTGGCGTCATCAATGGCTTGTAATATCTCATCTGATTCTGCCAGCAGCTTATTAAACTCTTTGCCGCTGACTTCAATATTGATTGGATTTCCGGTGGGGGGTCCCATTCTGTTTTTCTCGATTGTCAGTGTTACTCCCGGGTAACGTTGACTCAACTGATCGCTCAGCTCACGCATGATCTTTGAGGTTTTGTAATCTCCCCGGAATTCAAAGTCTTCAAAATTAATAGTGATGAGTCCTTTATTCGGTTTAGCTCCCTGCCCGGAACCACCACCATCTTCCAGTACGGCTCCTGTGCCAACATTGGTTAATATGGACTCTACGATTTTGCTGCGCTCTCCGATGATCTCTTTTACATCTTCTTCCATTTTAACCATGAAGGTGTCTGTTGCATTAATGTCTGTGCCAACAGGTAATTCAGCCAGTATGTTAATATAACCTGGCTCGTTTTCAGGAAAGAATAACACTTTTGGATTGCTGGAAAAATACCAGCCCATGGTTAATACCAGTAACAAGATTGTTCCCAAAAAGAAAAAGATGAGATTGTATCCGCTTAATGCAAATTTTAATACTTTGGTATACACGCGTTCCAGGGCAACCAGAAAGACATTCTGGAACCATTGACCGATGTGGGTAAAAATAAATACGTTAAATAAGGTGACGATGGCTGCAATTACCAGTAAACTGCCTAAAATGTTAAACTTCACAATATAAAAAAGGACACTTGTAGCAATGAGTATTGCAGCAATTTTAATACCTTTTTTGGGTGAGGTTTTATCATTTTGTTCACCTTTTTTAATAAGTGTACCTGAGATCACAGGAATGATAACCAGTGCAACAAATAGTGATGAAGTCAGCACAATGATGAGCGTAATGGGTAAGAATTTCATAAACTCACCCGTGATGGAGTCCCAGAAAGCAAGTGGCAGAAAAGCAGCCAGCGTAGTGGCTGTTGAGGCAATAATAGGTACAGCAATTTCTCCTACAGCGTATTTGGCAGCCTGCCATTTATTATAGCCTTCGGATACAAAACGATGAATGTTTTCAACTACAACGATGGCATTATCAACCAGCATTCCTAATGCCAGGATCAATCCAAAAAGAACCATCATGTTGATCTTAAAGTCTGCCAGTCCAAGAATAACAAATGATAGCAACATAGACATGGGAATGGCAAATCCCACAAATAAAGCATTACGTGTTCCAAGGAAGAAGAATAATACTATAACAACGAATATGATACTGATGATGAGGCTGTTTTCAAGGTTAGTGAGCTGTTTTTTCACCATGTCAGACTGGTCATTGGTAATTGAAATATTCAGGTTTGCAGGCAATAAATGCTCTTCCTGTACATTTTTTAATTCTTCTTTGATATTAGCGGTTGCATTCAGCAGGTTTTCACCCCCCTTCTTAACAACCTGAATCGATACTACTGGTTCTTCATCAAGTCGTGCAAAACTGGTAGGGTCTTCATAGCCATCAATTACATTTGCAACATCTTTGAGATAGACAACGTTTTGATTTTCATTTTTGACCGGGATGTTTCGGAGTTCCTCCATGGATTCAAATTCACCCACCGTTCTTACTGATCGTCGTGTTTCTCCAAGTTTGACTTCTCCCGCTGAAATGGACATGTTTTCATTGACAACTGCTGTTTCAATATCTCTGAAGCTCATATCATAAGCCTCCAGCTTATGCTGATCAACATGAATTTTGATCTCACGTTCATTGATTCCCTGGATTTCAACTTTTGATACTTCTTTTATTGGTTCAAACCGGTCTTCAAGTATCTCGGCAAAGTCTTTCAATTCTTTGGTGCTGTAGTCACCGGAAAGGTTGATATTGATAAATGGAAATTCGGAAAAATCCAGTTCCGAAACGGCAGGATCGGCAGGTAAGTCATTGGGAAGTTCACTTTTTGCCTGATCAACGGCATCTTTGACGTCCTGCAGTGCACGATTGATATCAACATCAAAATTAAATTCGATAAAGATCATTGATGCATCCTGGGCAGATGTCGAGGTGATTTCCTTAATGCCGTTAGTTCCTTCAATTTCTTTTTCAATAGGTCGTGTAACCAGGTTTTCAATATCGAGCGGTGAATTACCGGGATAGGCAGTTTGCACCATCACATAAGGCGCTGCTACATCCGGAAATAGTTCCTTTGGCAATTGTTCATAAGAAATCAAACCAAAAAGCGCTATTACTACAGCAAGAATATAAACGGTATTCTTGTTTTTCAGTGCAATCGTAGTCAGCTTAAATTCCTTATAAGTTTTCTTTGCTTTATCTTTCATGCTCATAGTTAATCGTCAATTTTAAGATGCACTGATTTAATAGCTGTTTTTTATTTCAATATTACTTCCTGAAGAAACCATATTGTATCCATCAACAATTACACGGTCGTTTTCAGATAAACCCCCAATAATCTCAGATTTATTTTTATATGATTTTCCTGTTTCGACATATCGCTTTTCAGCAATTAAAACCCCATTATCGTCTTCTTCTGCTACAAAAAGGAAATCACCTTTCATGTCTTTTTTAATTATTATCGAAGGAACGATAAAAGCCTGATGATTCGTGTAGTCATTGATCCTGAGGACAGAAATGATATTGGGTTTCAATTTTTCTTTGATGTTGGTGATATTGACCTGCACTTTAAAAGTTCTGTTATCCGGTTTAATGATGTTGCCTGTTCTGAAAACCGGGGCTTTCATTTTTATCCCTGGATAAGCCGGGAAGCTGATCTGGACAGTATCACCGGCCTGAATTTTTGATAAATATGATTCGGAAATATCTGCATTGACATTTAGCTGGCGAAGGTTTACAATATTCATGACAGGTGTCCCGGGTATAGCCAAATCACCAACTTTCATAAAAATGTCGTCAACAATTCCGGAAAATGGAGCTTTAATCTTAGCCATGTCCAGTTGGGCTTTCATTGTTTCAAGGCTGCTTTCCAATGATTCAATCTGGTTTTTGGCCTGCAGATATTGAATCTCAGAGCCAATATTTTGGTCCCACAACTTTTTCTGTTTTTTATAAGTCGTTCGGGCCAGCTCAAGCGATGTTTTTATTTCTTGTATACTTTTGCGGGTAACTTCAGTGCTTAATTCTGCCAGCAAACGACCTTTGGATACACGCTGGCCTTCATTGACATAAATTTGCTTAATCTGACCATTTATTTCAGGACTAATATTGGCTTGTTGTTCAGCTTCTACTGTGCCGTTAACTTCAATTTTATGTACAAATGTTTCCGGTTTTATTATTTTTATATTAACCGGGGCAGCATAAATAGAATCATTGGATAAGCTGTTTTCCAGTTTTGTAACCTCTTGTTTCAGCTTGCTGATCTGCTTTTTCTTATCATTGATCTCTTGCTGAATCTGTTCCGGAGACTGTTCATTGTTACATGCGGCGAAAATGCCCATCAAGGCGATTAATATGAATTTCTTTTTCGTTATCATGACGTTGCTGCGATTTAGTAATTATTTATTGCTTTATCTAATTCGTTCTTTGAATTTAAAAGTTCAAAAATCGCCTGATAATAGGCGGACTGCGTATTCAGCATTTGATTTTGATTTTGAGTTAATTCGGTACTGCTAATCATGCCTTCCTTAAATCGTGTTAAACTTCGGTTATAGATTTTTTCTGACAATTCCAGACTCGATTGCTGGGTATGATACTTTTCCAGGGCAGATAAATAATTCGTTCTGGCCTGTTGTACATTCATCTTCAGGCTTTGTTCAACCTGGCGTTTTTGATTCCGGGTTTTTTCCAGCTCGATTTGAGCCTGTTGAACTTTCGATAAGCGACTGCCACTGCTGAAAATCGGCATATCCACCTGCAACCCGATTACATTGGACTTAAACCATTTATCGTCATTACCATCAAAATAGTTAAATTCCTCACGCATGGCATTTTCCTGATGAGAATAAAAAGCAGAAATGGATGGGAGATATTCTGTTTTCTCACGCCGCATTTGCAAAAGATTCGCTCTTTCCTGAGTGCTGATGATTTTGTAATCTATATGTCTTTGAACATTAAATCCTGTACTACCAACATTCTCAAGATTGAAACTTGCCATTATGCTTGCAAGAGAATCGCTTAAGGTAATCTCGTTTTCTATAGACATTCCCATCTGGAATTTGAGAACCGATTTTCCCACATCAATTTGACGTTGTAATATGTTAAGCTGGTTCTCGAT
Source organism: Bacteroidales bacterium (assembly GCA_021740245.1). GTDB lineage: Bacteria > Bacteroidota > Bacteroidia > Bacteroidales > PWNQ01 > PWNQ01. The sequence continues at coordinate 12,072 of JAIPAE010000028.1, forward strand.
ATTCGAAAGGTTGATCTGTACCTGATCAACATCCGTTTCTTCTGCTAATCCCTGAACGTAAGTCTTTTGGATATCATTCAAAAGTTGTTTAACAATTTTTTTTGATTTTTTCAGCACTTCATAATTTTGCCGGGCTACTAAAACCGAATAATATGCTTGGGTTACAGCATATTTTGTTTGGATTGCTGTTTTCTTTTTTTGATGCAGGGAAATATTCAGAAATGTCTTGGCAGCCTGCAGGCCAACAATGTATGGTCCACTAAAAATGATCTGATTCGCATTGACATTTAGTGAGGCATTGTGTTGCGTGCCAAACTGAACCTCCACAAATTGTCCAGGTTGACCAAAAAACTCACCGGGCAGCAACTGAGTAGCTAAATCAATATTATTATTGTAGCTAAAAGAACTACTAACCTGAGGCAAGCCAATTGCTGTTGTTTCCCATACCTTCTTTTTTGATTTCTCAATATCAAGTTCAGCATTCTTTACATTTGTATTGTGTTCTATAGCATATTCCCTGACTTCTGCCAGCGAAAAGGATTCCTGGGCTTCCTGTCCGCTGAGTTGAATGAACAGTAGTAAACTGGCCATTATGAATATTGGTTTAAGCGATCGTATCATCAATATTAAAATTTAGGTTTTCTTTTTCTTTCTCAAATACTTCGATACCTTTTTGATTGGCAATACCACGGATGTGGTTTTCAAACATGATCTCGAAAATGCATTCGTGGGAGAATTCCATGTTTTGCAAAAATTCTTTGTCATGCATTTGTTCAATCTTTTGGATATACAACCGGGCAATGACTTCGATGCTTAAGTTATCCCGGTACAGCCCCTCACTTATGCCTCTCTTAAGGTTCATGACGATGCCATCATAAGCCATTTGTCGCTTTTTATCCACAAACTTTTTATATAATTCCGGATAATATTTCTTCAAATCAAAAGCAGCTGCAGGTTTTGCGTTTATCGACAGGCGACTAATAAGCTTACTGACAAGTAATAGAGCATGTATCGCATTGTTAGCTTCGGCTTTGATTTTAAATGCTTCGGTTTTAACTTTTTCCATTTCCTGAAATAAAAGGGAATCGAGAAGTTCCGCCTTGTTGCTGTAATACTGATATAATGTTTTTTTGGATATACTGATTTGCCTGCAGATATCATCCACAGAAACACTCCGAATTCCATATTCGCCAAACATGTCCCGGGCAACTTTTATTATTTCCTGTTGTTTATCTTTCATTGAAAAATTTATGAATTTAGTAAAGAGACGCAAAAGTAACCAAAAGGTTACAGGGAAACTTTTAATATTTAAAACGTTTTCATGGTTTCTTAAACAGATAAGCTTTCCGAATGTTCAGGTTAAAAGAAGGTTATATTTGTTTTTGAACTTCCGGGATCAGGGAAATCTGCATGATGCTAACTCAGGCTCCCAAAAATATTTGTTAACTTTGAAGCATGAACCGTTTTCAAATTGTTAGGTTTGATCATACCGACAGCACATTAATTGCTTATGCATTTGATATAAGGACAAGAGTTTTTATAGATGAGCAAAATGTACCCTATGATCTGGAAAGGGATGAATTTGATAAGGAAGCCGTGCACTACATAATGATGTATGGGCAAAAGCCAATAGCTGCAGCCAGACGTCGCAGAACCGGAAAAGGCGTAAAACTGGAACGTTTTGCCGTATTGAAGGAATATCGCAATCAAGGCATAGGTTCCAGGATATTAAAATATGTACTTTCGGATTTACAGAACGAACAGGAGCAAATTTATCTAAACGCCCAGGAAGCTGCCGTTCCTTTTTATAAGCGTCATGGGTTTAGGATAAAAGGGGATGCCTTTATGGAAGCCGGAATACGTCATTATTTAATGGTCTATAAAGAATAATCTTTCCAGCCTTCCGGAGTTAAATACTTTATAGTACTTATACCACTATCCTTAAGTCGAATAACAGCTTCATCATGTCCTGCTAAAATCTCATCCGGGCGATGAGCATCGGAGCTTATAGTGACCGGAATTCCGTATTCCTTGATCAGTCTTAATGCATAATCTGAAGGAAACAGATCATGTGTTTTACCACTGTAATAACCTCGCGTATTGACTTCAACTATGCAGTTACACTCTTTTGCAACATGCAATGTTTCTTCCAGTTTGTCGATATACCATGGTTCAGAATCTGAAAAATAACGGTCTCGGTTATTCATCCTGATTTTATCAATATGACCGATAATGTCAGGCTTTTGATTTTTTATCATTTGCTGAATCTGGTTGAAATAAGTGAGCACACCCTTTTTTATGTCCAGATTAAAAATTCGGTCAAGTCCATTTTCAAAATTTTCCTTTGGCCCATCAATGAACCAGAGCTTTCCGCTTTCCGGGTGTTTCACAAGATGCACGGAGCCTATGACCAACTCAAGCTGCCAAAGTTCTTTTAATTCGGAAAAATCTCTGGATGTATCCGGAATATAATCCAACTCCAGTCCACGGAAAATGGTCATATCCGGATATAATTCTTTTTGCTCATCAAGCATCTTGATGTATGCTTTACGGTCGGACTGGCTAATGCTCCATTCATTTTGAAAAGGTAAGGGCCCGTGGTCAGTGATGGCTATGTGTTTTAACCCAAGCTGCTGCGCTTTTTGGGTCATATGCCACAAAGGAGCTTGACCGTCACTGAAAGAGGAATGAATGTGATAATTGAAGTTAATCATGATACAATAATAACGATTTATTCCTTCGCTTTGTTTTGGGTTTATTAAAAGAAATAAACAACGATCTCTATTGGCTGGTGATTACCGCTTTTGTAGAATTATTGGAATCAGGGTCGATTTTAATTTATAGTTTGATCAAATTCCTATCAGGTGCAGACATAATAAAAAAACCCTAATGCTGAAAACATAAATTTTTAAACAGGTTAATAATGAAATTTAGGAAAATTGGAACGAAATTTTATATGGAATAGTATGAAGGAAAATAAAGTTCCCAAAATGGGATAAGTTCCCAAGAAAATATAGATATCTCTTTACAGGACAAATTCCAGCCAGTATATTTGTATTTCAAATCTGTCAGATATACAATAACCTGAAAAATAGCATAAAAAATCAAACAACGAAGAAAAAACGAATATAAAATACTTTAATTAGTTTGAAAACGAAAGCAAATATTAAATATTTTTTAAGCAAATGCTTTTTTATTAAAGCATTGCTTAATGATCACATTGAAACCAGAAACATTTGTCATTTTTTTGCAAAAACGGCAGTTGTATTTGCTTTTGTATTATTCTATACTTCCGGTTTTACACAAAATTTTACTCCAGGGGATATTGCAATAGTTGCAATTAATGTTGAAGACTCCATGTCGTCTTACGATGATGAATTCAGTATGATCGGACTAGATACCATCCCTACCAATATGGCTATTGATATAACCGATAATGGATGGGAACAGTCGAATACAGGTATGTGGGGAAACCAGGAAGGCATTATTCGAATAAGACGCACAGGCCCTCCACTGGAACCGGGTGAAGCGTTTACGCTGTATGGTGATGGCTATAAACCTGATGATTTTGTCGTTTTGCCCGATAGTAATAATGGGTCGTTGAAACACTGGACAGCACCAATGATTTTGATTTAACTTTAGGAGACCAAATATGGATTTTACAGGGAGGAAGCTGGGACCGTGGTACTGGAGTGGATGATGGATTTTATTCAGGAACAGTAATTTATGGCTGGACAGCAACCGGTTGGGCCGGTGATCCGCAGCATGGAAGCCCGGGGACAACAACTTATTCGGAACTATACCCGAATATGGCCTGCCTGCATAACGATCAACTTACTTTACAACATAAAGCAAAATATAATGGATTAGTACATCCTGCAAATAAACGAATTTGGCTTAACAGAATTAAAACCCCCAAATACTGGGATGATAAAAATACTTCCCAGGCTTTTTATAATTCTACTCCTAAATATGTGGAAGGAGTGAATTTTGATGTTACCCCCGACTCACTGCCTAATGGTACATGGATCGGAGATTATGATAACAACTGGTTTGATTGTAATAACTGGAGTGAATTAGCTGTTCCACAGCAACAAACCAATGTTGAGATAGGTGCAGATGCGCATCAGTACGTGGTAATCAGCAGTGATGCGCAATATTCCGATATGTTTAATGACACTGCAACGTGTAATAATATTAATATTAATGTTGATAGTGTTGTTTTGGAAGATTGGGATGACCGCATTGTTATTAACGGAAGTATTACAATTAATGGTGGTATTTTATCTCCTCACCACGGAAAAGTGTTTTTGAAAGAAAACTGGAACAGTCTTTCGTTAAACAGCTTTAGACAGGCACAAAGCACGGTGAGTTTTTGTGGAACTAATTTACAGACAATAACGAATAGTTCGGGCAATGAGCTGTTTAGCGCAATAAATATTGATAATTCTTCCCATGTAAAAATGCAAAGCAATATAAAGGCTGATACACTTGGTCTTATTTATGGAAATATTATAATAGGTGATTATAACCTGCTTCTTAGCGATACAATTTTAGGTGGGAACATCAATTCTTATTGTGTAACAAAAAATGATCCTTTAGCAGGGGGATATCTTTATTATAAAGCAGGAATAATCCAAAGGTTGTTTCCAGTAGGAACACAAAGTTCCTATACACCTTTGAGAGTGACGACTCAGGGAGGCATGTCGGAATACAGGGTCAGAACCTTTGATGGTCTTCTGGAAAACGCATACAGCGGAAGTACTTTAACGGGTGATATTGTAAATCGGTCATGGGTAGTAAACCGTGTAAGTAGCACAACTTATCCGGCTGATATTTCGCTTCAGTGGAATTTAACTGAAGAATCACCAGGTTTTACAACAAAACGTTCGCTGGGGAATATGATACATAATAACGGAACAGGATCAGGAACAGGTTGGGATGACTGGAATTATTTGTTAAACAGCAGTACTCCATCCGGTTCTGGTCCATATACTATTGAAACAACAAGTATTACTGAGTTTGGGGTTTTTGGTATCACAGCCGACCGCTGTTTGATAGAAAAACCTATTACTCCACCAATATTTCATTTTTAAAAAGAACAAAAACTTAATACCCATTAGTTATGAAAAACATGAGACATTTATTCACGGCGATAGCAGTTTTAATCACTGCTGCTCTGGGAGCACAAACTACCAATCCCGACACAGTTTGTGTCAATGCTTCCGGAGTTGAATACTTCGTTAACAAGACAACAGGGAGCACTTACTCCTGGTCACTTAGTGGCGGAGGAACAATTGCAACAGTCCAGGATACACTTATTTCAGTAGACTGGGGGCCGACTGTCGGAACAGACAGTGTTTATGTTGTAGAGACAAATTCATTTGGTTGTGTTGGTGATACGGTTGCACTTGGAGTAACACGTGAACCAATGCCGGTTGCAGATGCAGGCAATGACACGATTATAGGTTATTGCTCTACCTCATCAGTACAAATCGGACCTTCAACGGTAGACCCGACGATGACTTATACATGGTCTCCGGCTGCCGGACTGAGTAATCCGAATGTACCTAATCCGGTTGCTAATCCAACTACAACCACAACCTATGTGTTGACGGTTAGTTCACCCTATGGTTGTTCAACCACAGATACTATAACGGTTACGGTTGATCCTGCACCAATTGCAGACGCCGGAACAGACCAGGTGATCTGTAACGGTCAATCAGTACAGATTGACGGTTCTATGAGTTCTGGAACTAACTTAACATACTCCTGGAATGGTTCTAATGGATTTACATCAACAGCAGTAAGTCCAACTGTTAATCCAAATGATACTACGGTTTACACATTGGTTGTAACTGATGAATATGGATGTACAGATACCAATACTGTAACAGTATCAGTAGTTCCTGATGTTGTGGCAGATGCGGGTGTAAACGATACAATTTGTGAAGGTGATACACATATGTTAACCGGATCAGCGAGTAACCAAACATCAGTGGTATGGTCCACTTCCGGAGACGGTGCGTTTGTCAATGGGACAAGTATGACTCCTGAATATACCCCGGGTCCCTTGGATATTGCCAATGGTACAGTTACCCTGACAATTACCGCTAATGGAATTGCACCATGTGGACAGGATACAGATGATATTATACTTATCATCCATCCGAAACCGGTTACTTCACCAATATTTAACTATTAAGCTTAAAAATTAACCAGTAAAGTATTTATCGTGAAAAAAATTGTCTTCATAACAATAAGCCTGATAATTTTTGCAAGTGCGGGTCTGAAGGCGCAGATAGTTGACACTATCTGTGCCAGTGATCCCTTTGGCGCATATACCGTTCAGGGTTATTCCGGGTCTACCTACTACTGGAATGTTACCGGAGGGATAATTTTTAACACGAATGGTGCGGATTCTGTTGAGGTTCACTGGGACCCTACAGCTTCTGTTCACCATATAAGCGTTATAGAAATTAGTAAAAACGGATGCATAGGTGACACGGTCAAGGGTTCGATTGTTATTGTGAATCCTCCGGATATAGAGGTTTTTGGTCCTGATTCAGTGTGCCGCAATGAAAAGATCACACTACATTCTTCCCCGGCTGTAACTTATGATTGGAGTACCGGTGATAAAACGTCATCAACTTCAATTAAAGTAATTGGTGATACAACAGTGACATTAGTGGCTGATAATGGATGTTATATAGATACTGTAGATTTTAAGATAAAAGCCTTGCCTTTACCTTTGGCTGCTTTTTCTGTTTTCCCGACAACAATTGTTCCGGGAAAAACAGCATCATTTATCAGTAACAGCAACGTGTCATTATTCCATACATGGATAGCAGCAGGAGATACCTTGACGGATCATTCCACAATTGTGGATTATATATTTGACTATGAAGGCTATTACACTGTTGTTTTAATGGTGGAAAATAAATTTACATGCAGGGATACTGCACGAAGACAGGTTATTGTTCGCGAAGACCTTGTAAATACCATTACACCTGATGGTGATGGAATTAATGATACCTGGGAACTAGACCATTTAAAAAATTATCCGGATTGTAAAGTCCGAATTTTTGATCGATGGAGTGGACAAATATTTTACTCTGAAGGGTATAAAGAGTCATGGGATGGTACATATAAGGGTACTCCGGTTCCGGAAGGCTCATACTATTATATTATAGAGTATGGAGACGGATCAGACCCGGCTAAAGGTGTAATAACTGTAATTCGATAACTATGATGAACAAGATAAAACTACTTTTTACGCTATTGTCACTTATTCTGGTATTGTTTGTTTCCGGTCAACAGGACTCAAAGCTGGATTTCAGGCCGTTTTCTGATATGTACGACAACCCGGCTTCACTAGTTAATACACGAATGTGGAGAGCTAATATAAATTACAGGAATAGTCTTCCCGGATTTGAAGACGGACCCGAGTCGTATTATTTTGGGCTTGGCGGACCTATTGGGCTGAATAAATCTGTTTCAAACATCACCTACAGACATGCATATACCCGCCGAAAGGTAGCACGCTATGGCCTGGGGGCTTATGTCATTAAAGATACATACGGACATTTTGGTTATAACTCCTATATTATTAACTATGCTCAACGTTTTAAACTTAGCAGCGATTATTCTTTTGCACTGGGGCTGGGTACCGGAATTTATAATTACTTTATCCGCACGAACCATTTAAATGTTAAGTATAAGAATGACCCAACCTATTATCAGTACTTAAATGGTCAGGACCGTTTTTTATTGGGTGATCTAAACCTTGGGTTTATTTTTACAGGAAGAAATTTTCAATTTGGCTTTGCCACTAGACACGTGATGAATAATAACGTTAAAATTGGTAATACACCGGAATATGCCGAACTTAATGAAACTTATACGGCATTCACAAAAGCAACATTCAGGATTGACCCCAATGTTATCATGATCCCTTCTGTTGAGGGTAGATACACTGAAGGAATTCCTTACGATTTAAAAATCAGCGCTCCTTTTGTTTTCCATGAAATGTTCATGGCCGGATTAGGAGTATCGATGAATAAAAGTTTTGCTGTGGAAACGGGTGTTTATAAAAGAGGGATTTTCTTTGGATATTCATTTACTTTGAATACCTCAGAATTATCATCCTTCTCGGATTTGTCTCACCAATTGGGTATTAGCTATATTTTACCCGTTACTCCAAAAGCACAGGAAAAATTTTCAATAGCTGACGCGTTGTTTTAGCATTTAGAATTAGTAATTTTGCAGGCCTAAATGTAAGATGAATGAAAACATTTAAGCCTGCTTTATTTTTTTTAATATTGTTAACTTCAGCCATTGCTGCTGATGGACAAACAATTAATGTTTCTACTACCGCTATCGATTTTGAAGAGGTTTATCCTGGCTATCACTCACGGGTCAAAACATACACGGTTTCAGCCTCTGGATTAAATGATGATTTGTCGATTCAAAGCCCACAAGGCTATCAAATATCGGAGAATTGTACAGGGAATTATAGCAATGATCTGGTTTTGCAGTCATCAGGAAATATTACATCAAAAAAGATATATGTAAAATTTACACCTCAATCTTCTGGAATCTTTACAGGAAATATTACCCATCAGTCCGTTACTGCTTCTGTAAACATAAGTGTTAATGAAACAACGGGAAGCACGAATATCCCTTCCGGTTATTACAATGCTGCAATCTCTGATGGTAGTGCGCTAAAAACGGAATTGCATAATATTATTGATAATCATACTGTGCGAAGCTATAGTGCTTTATGGTCAGATTATCAGAGCACAGATGTAAAATCCAATGGAAAAGTATGGGATATGTATACGGATAATGGAGGCTGTATAACTAATTCTGTTGAATTTACCTTTATTAGTGATCAATGTGGTAATTATAGTGCTGAAGGGGACTGTTATAATCGTGAACATAGTATTCCCAAAAGCTGGTTTAATGATGCCAGCCCTATGAATACGGATCTTTATCATGTTGTGCCTTCAGATGGTTATAGCAATGGAATGCGGAGCAATTATCCATTTGGAGAAACTTCCACAGCAAATTACACGACTTCAAATGGTTCTATGAGAGGGAATAATAATGTGGGCACTACATATACAGGATATGTCTTCGAACCTGCCGATATTTACAAAGGCGATTTTGCCCGGATATATTTCTATATGGCCACAAGATATGAAGACCAGATTGCCTCATGGGAAAACAATGCTTTATCAGCTGATGTAGTTTTTAATGGGACTGCCTATCCCGTTTTTGAGCCATGGTATCTGGATATGCTGGCCCGGTGGCATTTCCAGGATCCGGTGAGTCAGAAAGAGATCAAGCGAAATGATGAAGTTTATAACTTACAGGGAAACAGAAATCCTTATGTAGACCGCCCGGAGTATGTCGTGAAAGTTTGGGGAGATGAAATATCCATATTACCGGAACCTGATGCATACCCTTCTGGATTTAATGCAACGGCAACCAATAGTTCGGTGATTGAAATCCAATGGTCCCCGCAACAGAGTGTTATTAGTCCTGACGGATGGCTAGTTAAGGCTAACAATAACGGGATGTTTGTCAATCCTGTTGATGGTATAGATGCAAATGAAGACTTTGATTTGAGTGATGGTGAAGCGGTTGTTAAATTACTTGTCAATGCTCAAAATTATATCTTCCAGAATCTGCAGCCTTCAACGGTATATTATTTTAAAATCTGGCCCTTTACGAATGATTCAAATAATATTGATTACAAAATTACTCCGGATTCTCCTCAGGATAGTGCAAAAACTGATTCTGTGAATTCGGGGACTAATCTGAAGTTTAATAGTATTACAGGGAATCCCTACATGAGGGGTAATCAAATCTTTATTGATGTTAAAAAAAATATATATCTTGAATATCAGTTATATGATTATTCAGGCCGACTTTTGGGAAGTTACAAATCTCATAATGAAGGAGTTTTTACAATAAACACATCTGCATTTCATTGCAGATTCTATATACTTTCTGTGAGAGGCAGGGGAATACAGAAAAACTATAAATTATTAAGCAGATAAAATTGGATAATTTTGTGTGAAGTTGATAAAAATTAACCTGTTATTAAACTAAACATTCCCATATTAGAGCTGTTTTAATTACTTTCACAACCCATTTTCAATAAAAATATATATAAATATGACACGTAAAATTAAACTTATTTCAGCAATGCTAGTTGCAGTAGTAATGTTGACAACAGGCAGCAAAACAATCGCACAAAGTATGTTCTGGAACGAAGATTTCTCTACTGGAACTCAGTATTCAGTTACGTTGGGTGCGGAAGGTAATGACGGTATAAGTGATTATTTTCAGCGTACAGACGGAACTAATATCGATAAGTCTTATGCCAATATTTCCGGTTATTTCTTTGCCGGACAGGATATTGATGATACCGGCTGGTCGGGTAGTGGAAGCCCATCTCAATTGACCTGGTCTGGAATAGACATTTCGGGAAAAACAAACCTGCAATTTAGTGGTATGTTTGGAGAAGTATTGGATGGCACCGGAGATATCGACAACAACGATTATTTGTATTTGGAATATCGCATTGATAGCGGAAGCTGGGATACCTTAATAGCATTTCGCAATGATGGTTCCCAATACAACACAAATTTCATGGAAGATACAGATTTGGATGGTATTGGTGATGGCATGCTGATCACAAATGATACCTTGAACAGTTTTACAAAGTCCGTCAGTGGAACAGGTTCTCTGTTAGATATGCGGTTTACGGCTGCGATAAACAGCGGTGATGAAGACTTTGCCATTGATGAATTTGAATTGAGTGGCGTAGATACCTCATCAGTGAATGAGCCGGCTGCTTATCCAACTACTTTTATTGCTGCTGCCTCTGATTCTACAATTATTGATGTGGTTTGGTCGGATGCTATGAATACTGATGGTTATCTGATCAAAATGAGTAAAGATGGTTACAATACTATTTCTGCACCTACAGATGGTACGGAAGAAGCAGATGATACGAATTTTAGTGATGGTACAGGCGTGGTTAATGCGACACAGGGTACTGAATTTTACTCCTTTGATAACCTTAACCCGGATACGGAATATTTCTTTATGATATGGCCCTACAACGGGGCAGCCGGTAATATTAACTATAAAACCGATGGTACTGTACCGCAGGATACCGCTATTACTCATGCTAATACAAGTAGCATTGAAGATCATAAACAGTTGATTTCCAACCCATATGTCAATAATCAGCAAATGCTGACTTTTGAATTGAATATTCAGGAAGATATGATCATTAAGTTGTTCAGAATCAACGGACAGTTAATCTATACTGAAGAGTTAAACGGACAAAAAACGAGTGTTGAAATTCCGGTTGGAGATATCAATGACAGAATTATCATTTTAAGTGTTGAAGGTCAAAACTCCAGAAGCATTTATAAAATTGCTCATTAACATGCTGAATAATAATAAAAAGCCTTACCGCGGTGTAGGGCTTTTTTTTATATGATACGTTTTCATATCTTTGACAAATAAATTTAACAAACTATGATTGAGAAAGTTTTATATATTATTTTGACTCAAGGAGTTGGTGATCATCTGTTTCAAGGTCCAAACCTCAGTAAAATGAAACAGGATAAACCAGTTTATTTACTTGCGCATACTGCTTTATATTCAATAGCACTTATCCCGTTATCATATTTTTTTCTGGATTTTAGTTTTAAAATAGCTACCTGGTATTTTGGTATTAATTTTATTCTTCACATTTTAGTGGATTTTGGTACGGGAAAATTAAAAAAGAAATTCTGGAAAAAGAATGAAAGTGCTTACTTCACTGTGGCTGCTGTTGACCAGTTAATTCACATTGTAATAATGCTTCTGACTTATGTTTACTTTGCTACAGGAAGTTTTGATTTGTCGGCGATAAGCTAAATAACCCATTTATACTTACAGAATATTTCTGTTTTTTCCCCGTACAATATTTCGTGTTATTTGTCGACAATGTTTTTTATAACATATCTTTTTTTTTCAACCCATACTATTTTATCCCATCGTTTTGGATAAATATTACATATCAAGAAAAAAAATACAATTCATTTTTATCTTTATCTTTGACTTGTCCAAATAATAAGATGCAATATTCTTAAGCATTTACAGTTATATTTTAAATCACTGTTGTCCGATAAAAAATTAAGAGCAGGAAGATAGCAATATCTTCCTTGCTCTTTTTTGTAGTTTTGTTTTTTACCACAAAAATAAACTACAATGGATAAAACTACACATTTTTTTGGAACCTCCGTTTTCG
>JAIPAE010000029.1 GCA_021740245.1 Bacteroidales bacterium
CTAATTCTTCTCCTCTTGTTCCCAGATCATTATGTTCCGCCATAATATCTCACTTTTAATTTACATCCTTAAAATTAATGCTTTATCACTGATAATCCTAATTTTTCTTCCTAAGATCAAAGCCAGATTAGGTTCCTGATGACCTGCAGGAATGCCAAAAACTACAGGCACAGGAATATCAGCCATATTACTTTTAATTATCTCTTTGGCCGTTTGCCCAAATGGAACGGAATTATCGTTCATATCATTCATCCAGCCTACCATTAAAGCCTGGATTTTGGATAATTTACCTGATCGCTTTAAGTTTAACATCATTCTGTCCACATGATATAAATATTCATCCAGCTCCTCAATGAACAGAACTTTATCATTTGTTGCAATGTCCGAATCAGATCCAATTAAACTATAAAGCATAGATAAATTACCTCCGGTTAAAATACCTTCTATCTTTCCGAAATCATTATCATGAAAAACTTCATAATTATTAATCTTATATTCCAGGTGGCCTTCGAATAAAGCTTTTTTCAAGGATAAAACCGAATCGTTCATACTTTGGTCCTGCGGAAAATTTAAAGGCATAACAGCATGTAGTGTTTCTATTCCAAAATTTGTTTGGATGTGCGAATGCAAGGCTGTTACATCACTATACCCTACAATCCATTTTGGAGAGGTCCGGAACCGGGAAAAATCGACAGGATCAATAATACGAGCTGTTCCATAACCTCCACGCGCACACACAACAGCTTTTATTTCAGGATTATCAAGCATATATTGTAAATCTTCCAGCCTTTGAGAATCGGTTCCGGCAAACTGATTCCAGGAAGCATGTATATTTTTCCCTTTTTCCACTGATAAACCCCATCCTTCAAAAACACTGACTGCTGCATTAAGCTCTTGTTCATTGATTTTTCGTGCTGTTGAAATAAGGCCTATTTTATCTCCTTTTTTCAATACAGGCGGTGTTACTAATTTCTCATTCATAATCCTGATTTTCTTCGATTCCTTATCTTTGCCAAAATTATAATTTTTTAATCATTAGGAATCTGAGGATATGTCAACAAAAAAACCAAAACGTTACAACGTAACAACAGCCTTGCCATATGCAAACGGCCCGGTGCATATCGGTCATTTAGCGGGAGTTTATGTACCTGCTGATATTTACGTAAGGTATCTAAGGGCAAAACAGAAGGATGTTATCTTTATCGGAGGTTCGGATGAGCATGGTGTTCCGATTACTATCAAAGCAAAAAATGAAGGTAAAACTCCACAACAGATTGTTGACCGTTATCATAAAATGATTAAAAAGTCATTTGAAGACCTTGGAATATCCTTTGATATATATTCCCGTACATCAGGAAAAATTCATCATGAAACATCTTCATCATTCTTTAAAAAATTATATGACGAAGGAAAGTTGACAGAAAAAAGCACAGAGCAATATTACGATGAAGAGGCACAGCAATTTTTAGCTGATCGATATATTACCGGAACCTGCCCCAACTGTGGATATGAAAAAGCTTATGGCGACCAGTGCGAGAGCTGTGGAGCATCACTCAGCCCTATGGAACTAATCAATCCGGTTTCCAAACTCAGTGGCGCTAAACCGGTTAAAAAACAAACAAAACATTGGTATCTTCCACTCGATCAATATGAACCATGGCTAAAAGAATGGATACTTGAAAACCATAAAAATGATTGGAAAAGCAATGTATATGGACAATGTAAATCATGGCTGGATAACGGTTTAAATCCACGGGCCGTTACACGCGATTTAAACTGGGGTGTTAAGGTTCCTTTGGAAAATGCTGAAGGCAAAGTCCTTTATGTTTGGTTTGATGCTCCTATCGGTTATATATCTGCAACAAGAGAATTAACCGGTGATTGGGAAAAATACTGGAAGGATGAAGAAACAAAGCTTGTGCACTTTATTGGAAAGGATAATATTGTATTTCATTGCATAATTTTTCCATCCATGCTGAAAGCAGAAGGAAGTTATATCCTTCCTGACAATGTTCCAGCTAATGAATTTATGAACCTTGAAGGCGATAAAATTTCTACATCCAGAAACTGGGCTGTGTGGTTGCATGAATATCTTGAAGATTTTAAAGACAAACAGGATGTTTTACGCTATGTGCTTACTGCCAATGCACCTGAAACTAAAGATAACGATTTTACCTGGAAAGACTTTCAGGCCCGCAACAATAATGAGCTAGTTGCAATTTTTGGAAATTTTGTCAACAGAGCATTGGTATTAACAAAAAAATATTACGACAGACAAGTGCCTGAACCCGGGGATTTTACACCGGAAGATAAAAAGATACTAAATCAGGTTAAAGAATACCCGCAATCGACAGGAGAGAAGATAGAACGTTTTCGCATACGTGAGTCATTGCAGGAAATGATGAAACTGGCCCGTTTAGGAAACAAATACCTTGCTGATAATGAACCCTGGAAACTTATCAAAACAAATGAAGAACGTGTCAAAACAATCATGTATGTTTCATTACAGATCGCAACACAACTGGCATATATATCAGAACCATTTCTTCCTTTTACATCACGGAAAATGAAAGATATGATGAACCTTCCGGATAAAACATGGGATGAACTCAACAGTCGGGAACTCATTCAACCCGGGCATGATATTAATAAAGCCAAACATTTATTTGCACCGGTTGAGGATAAAGAAATCCAATACCAATATGAGAAGTTGGAAAAATCCAAAATTGAAAATGAAAAAGCTGAAAAACAAGCAGAGCCTTTAAAAGATACCATCACTTACGATGATTTTGTTAAACTTGATTTGCGTGTTGGTACCATTCTGGAGGCTGAAAAGATGCCGAAAACCGGTAAGCTGCTAAAGCTGACTGTTGATATCGGAATAGAAAAGCGTACCATAGTTGCAGGGATTGCAAAGCACCATGATCCCACGGATATTATTGGCAAAAAGGTAGCCATCGTTGCCAATCTGGCTCCCCGAAAACTTAAAGGCATTGAATCACAAGGCATGATCCTTATGGCAAACAATACTGACGGGGACCTTAAGTTTTTACATCCGGAAGATGACGCTGATAACGGTGCACAAATCAGTTAAACCTGCAACAACTAACTACGTCTTTTGATATAATTAAAAAAATAACACTATGAAAGTTTTTCTAAAAACTATTTTAGCCCTTTTATTCTTCGCTTATTCAGGCCATATGATCGGGCAAGACACCACCGGGACTAAAAAGCCCTCAAAAGAAGTGTTTGTAAAAAGTATGCAAGCATTTCCTTCATTTGAGAAAGTAACGGAATGGTTTTTTTCTCAATACAAAGCCTCAAATGAAAACTATATGATTCGGTTTGCCAAAGACCCAAGGGGTTGGTATGTATATGAGATAAAACCATCCGAACCAAATTTTGTTTATAACAAACAACAAATCTGGAGCTTAAACAAACTGGCTTACCGCAAAACGAATTATCAACCGGTAGAAAATAAAGAAGAAGCCCGTAAAAATCTTCAAAAACATATACGGCAAGGTCAATCCAGGTTGTATAAAATACATCCGTTTTATGGATACAATGGCTGGGATAGAGATGTAATCCATAATATGAAAGATTACAAAAACCTGCCGGACAGCATGCTTTACGGTCTTGCCAGAGCTTACAGCAATTATGCGCTAACGTCCATCAGGCATCAGTATGAATATACAAAAAGTGAGCATAAACCCGCCGGATATGAAAAGATAAGCACCGAAAGATTGAATCTCTTTATGGATAATATGGATAAATCTATTGAGAATTATAAAAAACTTGTTTCTCAAAACCCAGGCTTTCAGACCATTGTAGGGCCTGCAAATATCAAGATGAACAACGAACTTATGTTTGCCTGGCATAACCTGCTTAGTGTAAAAGAACCCGAACATGCCCAAAAGTACTTTGATCAAGTAAATTATGATCCTTTTTTAATTTCTACAGCCAAAAATTATCTGCATTCGGTTTCCGCTAACGGAATATTATTTACATACGGCGATAATGATACATATCCACTTTGGTATCTTCAAAAAAAAGAGAATTTCCGTAAAGATGTTTCTGTTATCAATGTTTCATTGCTTAACACGGGCTGGTATGTGGCTATGACTAAAGAACAAATAAAGGAACAAGGTAAAACCGATTTAATTTCCTTTTATGAGGCTGATTTTAAAAATGATAACATCAGTGTTGTTTATTTTTTTCAGGATCATGCTGCCAAACAATATCTCTTCCTGAATGATGTCATTAGTTTTATACAATCCGGTAAAAGTGAAGTGAACGTTCCATCAGGCCAAACAGTACTTTCAATGCCTACAAATAAATTCAAACTCAAGGTATCCAAAGAAAATCTCCTTAAGCATTATGATTTATCTGAAGAATATTCCAAAAAATTTGTAAATAACCTGGAATGGACCTTAGATCGAAATTATTACATGCGTTCTGAACTATTACTTTTCGATATTCTGGCTAATAATAACTGGCGCTTCCCAATCCATTTTTCAATAACTATGAGCGACAAGTTTTACATGGGTCTTGATAATTATATCTATTTGCAAGGATTAGGTTACAAACTCCTTCCTATTGAACCTTCAGAAGAAACCAATACACCACAAAATTACCATATAAATGCTCCTGTTAGTTATGATCTGATGAAAAATCAGTTTTTTTATGACGCTATTAATTCTATGGATTCAGCCAATACATTTGCCGACAGGATAATTCAAAATCTCAGGGTAAATACTGCATCAGTAGCATCAGTATTAATGACACGTAATGAAAAGGATTCAGCAAAAATGCTCCTGGATTTTATTAATGACAAAATTCCTGAAAGTAAATTTCCTTATAGCTATTACAACCTTTCCCATGCTGAGTTGTATTTACAACTGGAAGAAAAAGAGAAGGCATTAATAATTATGGATGCTATTACCCGCAAGCACATGAGAAAACTAAAAAAGCTTCATAAAACACCAGCTAATGATCCTTTGGTAGATTCTGCCCAAAGGGAAATCAGAAGAAGCCAGTTTATTTTGGACCAGATCACTGAGCTTTGCACAAAGCATGATTTAGATGAACGTGCACAAAAAATAAGTGACTTTCAGGCAAAAATGAGCCATTGATTCTAATGTGTTTATCCATACTTTTTTGAACAAGGAATAACTTGATGTTTTAATTTACAAAATACGGGTATTGGCTGTTTTATTGTTTTTATATCTTTGCAACTCATTGGCCTCATAGTTCAAGGGATAGAATAGAGGTTTCCTAAACCTTAGATCCAGGTTCGAGTCCTGGTGAGGCCACCAGGCTTTTTTTGAAAATTGGGCTCCCCGGTCTGCTTGAATAAGATCAATGTTAAATTTGCGGAATTTTTCCAATAAGCTTCTCCCACAAATTGGTTTTTCA
Organism: Bacteroidales bacterium; assembly: GCA_021740245.1. Taxonomy (GTDB): domain Bacteria; phylum Bacteroidota; class Bacteroidia; order Bacteroidales; family PWNQ01; genus PWNQ01. The sequence continues at coordinate 5,416 of JAIPAE010000029.1, forward strand.
CGGTCAACAATTACCGCTTTAATATTATTAATTGATAGTCTCCCAATGCAAGCAGGACAACTCACAATGATAAGTTAAATATCCGGTACACACTATTTTTAGTTCCCTTATAATCATACCCGTGTGGATTCCGCAAACTGGCGGATTGATTATGGCCCGGTTCATCCATGGTTTAAATTATTGTTTTTATTGATCTGTTTGGGGTTCAATAATATATCAAATGTATTATTTTTCTTACTCTTTCGGTTCTGCGTTTTCATGATAAGATGTTGCATTTAAATCAATTTTGGTTCCTGGTTTTTGTGAAATTTACCAAACAATGAATTAATTTTGCTAACAGGAAAAATAAGCTATTCTGTCAACAAATTGATCAATTAATATGTCTTATTGGCTATGGATAATAGAAAACAAAAATATATTTCTCACAATGTCAACCAAAGGTTTAGCTTTCTTGGATTCATTAGTTTAATATTCATTGCCGTTTCAGTAATCTCATTGATTCCTTCAATTTATTATGGTTCTGCAGTTAATACCGGAATCAATATTTTCGCAATATTATCAGCAATACTGGCATACAGGACATCGAAAACACAAAAACCGCAAATGGCTTTTTATTACTTTATTATTGGCTTTTTGATCTATGCCACGGGTAACAGTATATTTTGGTCAATACATTTTTCTTTCACAGACATCTATACCAGCAGCTTATTGTTATTAATGAGTTTTTTATTTTTAAATATGCTGATCAGTTATGTTATATCATTAAAAACATATCAAGTTTGGTTCACTGGTGGTTTATCTTTGATAGCATTATTTATATTTATTATTTTCCGGATACCGCAAACAAACAATACTGAATTTTTAGCTGTTTTGGTCGCTAATTTAATTCCGGTCATCTTTCTCATTTTTGCTTCATTATTGTTTGCTTCAACCTTTCGTTTACGACAGAATATTCATAACCACTATATTGCAAAATTCAAAAACGAAAAGCAGCATTTAACAAAGCTTATTAATAATGTTGACTTTGGTTATATTAGCTTTAAATTATTATTCAAAAAGAAAGAACCTGTTAATGCACTGGTAGATTATTATAATCAAAAGGTATTGGATTATTTTCAAATTAAAAACATAGATATTGATCATACAAAAATCTCTGATTTAAACAAAAATGGAACACTGATTTTTGCAAACTATCAGGAAATTTTAGAAAATTTTGATTCAACCAGGCCATATTATTTCGATATAAATACTGGAATTCAATCATATAAAGCCTATCTATTTAAAATCAGAAAAGACAAAATAGGAATAATACTAACCCCCATAGAAAACTAAGCCATGGATAGAGAGGAATTTTACAAGAACTACAAGCCATTTGGTAATCAAATGATTTTAGACATCATCAAAGACTTCAAAGATGATATTCCTGATAAACTGAATAGTTTAAGTACTGCTATAGAACAAAAGTCTTTCGATAACATAAGAACAATAAGCCACAATATTAAGGGCTCTTTGGGTGTTTTTTATGATGAAAAGGCTCGTCAACTGGCTAGTGAGTTAGAAATGTCAGGTAAAAAACAAAGAAAAGATGTTTTGGAAGAACAATTCCAAAAATTAAGTGAATTGGTAAATGAACTATTAAGGGAACTGGACCAGGTTAAACAGGAGTTGGAAAACGAATAATTTTAAATAGTTCTTTTATTAAAGTTCTCCATTTTTTTTCATTCTGTAAATAGTAGACTTACCTATGTCAAGTTTTTTCGCAACCAACAAAATATCATCATTGTATTTCTTTAAAAAGTTTTTGATGATTCTTCGCTCATACTCTTTTAAGGTTGCTTCTTCCATTAATAAATTCGACATAGAAGTTGTCGAGTAGAAGTTAATATCATCGGCTTTGATCTCTTGATTATCACACATTACAGCTGCCAGCTCTATGACAGCGCGTAGTTCTCTAACGTTTCCGGGATATGGGTATTTTAATAGTTTTTCCTGTGCATTAGATTCAATACTGATTTTACCCATTTTGTTTTCTTTGGCAAATTCATCTACAAAGAATTTGGCCAGTATTAGGATATCATTACCTCTTTCTCTTAATGGAGGCAGATCAATAGGTAAGCCAAGAAGCCTATAATACAAATCTTCTCTGAAATTTCCTTTCTTAACTTCCTGTAACAAATTTTTATGGGTAGCAACAATCACCCGGGTTTCTACATTGATAACTTTATTGCTTCCAACTCTTGTTAACTCTTTCTCCTGTAGCACTCTAAGCAATTTAGACTGCATGGCAAGGTCCATTTCTCCGATCTCATCCAGAAAAATAGTTCCCTTATGAGCTTCTTCAAACTTTCCTATACGACGTTCATGAGCTCCTGTAAATGCTCCTTTTTCATGACCAAACATTTCACTTTCTATGAGTTCGGTGGGAATGGCTGAAACATTCACTGTAACAAATGGCTTGTTTTTAAATTTTGAATTATAATGAATTGCTTTTGCTACCAGCTCTTTACCGGTTCCTGTTTCCCCTGTAATAGATACTGTAATATTTGTCTTTGCCGCTTTTTCCATCAGGTTAAATACACGCTTTAATGCATTGCTTTGACCTTTAATGATTGTATTAAACTCATATTTTTTCCCTATTTCCTGGCGGAGATCGGATATTTCTTTTTTAAGATTAATCTTTTCACGTATATTCTTTATACTGTTCCAAATACGGTCTTTTGTGTTTTTATCTTTTGTTATGTAATCATAAGCCCCTTCTTTTAGCAAATCAACTGCTGTGCTGACATCCTCCTGCCCTGAAATAATTATTACAGGTAAATCAGGATCGTATTCTTTTACTTTGTGTAAAACTTCTAAACCGGAAATATCAGGAAGAGAATAATCCAATGTGATTATATCAGGGCCTTCATATAATCTATCCAGACACGTTTTGCCATCTGGTATGACCACTACATTATAATCTGGATTCTGACTTAAATGATACTCAATGATCTTTGCATACATCGGATCATCTTCAACGACAAAGATTCTTACTGTTTTCATAGTTAACGGGGGTTATTATTACAAATTTAGATATTCTTTCCACAAAACCAATTTATTTATGCATATTTTTCCAAATTTAAGAAATTTTATCTAAGAAAGGGAGTTAGTTGAAAATTATTTTTTCTTATCTATTTGTTAACCTGTATTGTATAAATTGAAATAATTTGGTATCATTTTTTATGTTCAGTTATAAATACAATCAAATTATGCCCCCAAATTCACTACTTTTTATTGTTGATGATGATGAATTTATTCATAGGCTCATCAAATTAGGTCTGCGAAATTTACCAATAGAAAGAATTGATCATTTCTACTCCGGGGAAGAATGTCTTAAAAATATTCATAAATCTCCCGGTATTATCCTAATTGACTATGAAATGGAGGGATTGAACGGAATTGATACTATTAAAAAAATCAATGACCCAAGTATCCGAATCTTTATGATTTCAGGTAGCAAAGATAAATTTGTTGAAAAAGAGGCTATCAGGAATGGGGCAGAAGGCTTCTTTTTAAAAGACAATTCCTTAATACATAAATTAAATTCAATATTTAATTCAAAAAACGTTCCTCTTATTTAGACTGTTTCTAAATATTGTGGTTAATCCCTTTTATCTCTGTTTTTTATTGATTTATAGCTAAATTTAAATCAATATTATTGTGGTATTCTATTACCAGTTTATATATTTGCACCCAGATATTGTTACCAAATTAACAAACACATGGCAAAACTTTTTAATATTTCAGAAGCAACAATCATCGCCTTTCACAGCCTGGCTATGATGGACAATAATGAACTGGTAAGCGCTGAAAAAGTAGCTACTAACACTTTTGCCAGTAAAAATCATGTTTTAAAAGTATTAAATCATTTGGTTCGACAAGATTATATCCGGTCTATCCGCGGGCCTAAAGGTGGATATATGCTTAATAAAATGCCTGAAAACATCTTCCTTCTGGATGTTTTTGAGTTGATGGAAGGGCCTATACTGCCATCGCCCTGTGGACTTACCATGGATCAGTGTCCGTTCAAAAAATGTGTGTTCGGAGACATCACATTTCAACTTACAGAAATGTTTGTGGAATTCATTAAAGAAAAAACCGTAAAAGATATCTCCGAAATTAATCTAAAAGGAATAGAGGTATAATTATGAAACGCAAGATTATTAATATAGATGAAAATTTGTGTGATGGTTGCGGTATTTGTATCCCCAATTGTCACGAAGGAGCATTGCAGATTATTGATGGAAAGGCGCGCCTGGTATCTGACTTGTTTTGTGACGGGCTGGGTGCCTGCCTGGGGCATTGTCCACAGGGAGCCATAACCATTGAAGAGCGCGAAGCAGAACCTTATGATGAGAAAAGGGTGATGGAGCGCATCGTAAAGAAAGGAAGAAATACTGTACTTGCTCATCTGGAACACCTCAGAGATCACGGCGAAAAAGAGCTACTGAAACAGGCTGCAGAATATATACACGAGAACAACATTGATATGAGCGAGGAAGGAGATGCCCGTCCGGTGGAAAAAGTCTTTGAACAAGCTTACAACAATGCTGATACACATCAGCACAATGGTGGTGGATGTTCAGGCGGATGCCCGGGTTCAGCTTCCATAGATTTCTCCGGGATTATTACCAATGAAACTCCGGACAAGCAGGAACCGGTGCAAAGCAATAAGCCTTCAAAGCCTGATTTCCGTTCTGCCCTCAGCCACTGGCCTGTTCAGATGCATCTGATCAATCCGGCAGCCGGTTATTATCAGAATGCGGATGTCGTTATTGCAGCAGACTGCGTAGCTTATGCCATGGGAAACTTTCATCATCATTTCCTCAGAGGAAAGTCTCTGGCCATTGCATGCCCGAAACTTGACAGCAACAAAGAGGTTTATTTAGAAAAAATCAAACAACTAATTGATAATTCGAACATTAACACTCTAACTGTTGTCATAATGGAAGTTCCGTGTTGCTCAGGACTAATGAAACTTGTGAATGCTGCCCTTCTGGATAGTTCCCGGAAAATACCCGTTAAGCAAGCCATCATCAGTTCCAGAGGAGAATTGATAAAAGAAGAATGGATGCTTTAAAATCCCGAAATAAAAATATTAACCACAAAAAACCAAATTTCTATGAACATGTTTTGTTTTCAATGCCAGGAAACCGCTAAAAACACAGGTTGCACCACAAAAGGTGTCTGTGGAAAAGAGCCACGTACTTCGGACATGCAAGACCTGCTGGTATTTTCATTAAAAGGCCTTTCCTTTTATTCACATGAAGCACGTAAAAACAATATTGAGAAAGATGATATCAACAGTTTTATTTTCCGTGCACTGTTTACAACTATCACCAATGCGAATTTCGATGATGATGCTATCATCAGGTACATAAAAGACGCTGTCCAGCATAAGCTGGCAATCAAACACGAACTTGAGCAAAAAGGGATCAAATTCAACCGTGATGAAATACCGTTTGCAGCCAGATGGCACGGATATACCATTGATGAGTTTGAGCGGACAGCCAAATTAGTTGGTCCCCTGGAAACACAAAATGAAGATATCCGCTCCCTTCGTGAGTTAATCACCTACGGTGTGAAAGGAATGGCAGCCTATGGCGAACATGCAGAAAACCTGGGACATAAAAAATCCGAGATTTATGCATTCATGCAACGCGCACTATCTGCTACAACTGATGACTCCCTCTCTGTTGAAGATCTGGTAGCTCTTACACTGGAAACTGGTAAATACGGTGTAGAGGTTATGGCATTACTGGATAAAGCCAATACAGAAGCATACGGAAATCCGGAAATTACTGAAGTAAATATCGGTGTAGGTAAAAATCCGGGTATCTTAATCAGTGGTCATGACCTTAAGGATATGGAAGAACTACTGAAACAAACCGAAGGAACAGGCGTAGATGTTTATACACACAGCGAAATGCTGCCGGCCAATTATTACCCTGTCTTTAAAAAATATGATCATTTTGTAGGAAACTATGGAAATGCCTGGTGGAAACAAAAAGAAGAATTCGAAACCTTTAACGGACCCATTCTTTTTACCACCAACTGTATTGTTCCTCCATCAAAGAAATCAACCTATAAAGACCGTGTCTTTACCACGGGGTCATCCGGATATCCAGGATTTAAACATATTCCGCACCGCAAAGATGGTCAGCCAAAAGACTTCAGTGAAATCATTGAATTTGCTAAAAAATGTGATGCTCCCACAGAAATTGAAAGTGGCTCCATCGTTGGTGGCTTTGCACACAACCAGGTGTTTCAACTTGCTGACAAAGTTGTAGATGCTGTTAAAAGTGGTGCTATCAAGCAATTCTTTGTAATGGCCGGTTGTGACGGACGGATGAAGAGCCGTGAATACTATACCGAATTTGCTCGTCAACTTCCGGAGGATACCGTAATTTTAACCGCCGGATGTGCCAAATATCGATACAACAAGCTTCCGCTGGGCGATATCGGAGGAATTCCACGCGTTCTGGATGCAGGTCAATGCAACGACTCCTATTCATTGGCTGTTATTGCCATGAAGCTGAAAGAAGTATTTGAACTCAATGACATCAACGAACTGCCAATTTCATATAATATCGCATGGTATGAACAAAAAGCAGTTATTGTCTTGCTAGCGCTGCTTTACCTTGGTGTGAAAGACATTCACCTGGGGCCAACATTACCGGCATTCCTTTCATCAAATGTAGCTAATGTACTGGTTGAAAACTTCGGTATTGCACCCATTGGTGACGTTAAAGAAGATATCAAGCTCTTTATGGAAGAAGCATAAACCTCAAAACCCTGCCTGAAACACGGCAGGGTTTTATCAACTAAATTTTTCAACTATGATAACAAGAAGCCCATTTGAAGCCGACGAAAGAAAGAATCCACATGGTGTAAACGCCAAAAAAATGTACGACAAGCCGGAAGCCATGGTAACGCATATCACATTAGCACCGGGGGAGAATATGAGAAAACATGCCACACCTGTAGATGTAATTTTTTATGTGCTCGAAGGAAAAGGAACAGTGTTAATTGGTGATGAAACAAAAGAGGTAACAAAAGATACCTTGATTGAAAGCCCGAAGGATATTGTCCATTGCTGGTATAACACCAGCGGGGAAAAACTCCGCTTTCTGGTGATCAAAACACCAAAGCCAACGAAAAAGTCAACGTTTTTTGAATAGAATACATTTATTTTAGAGTTAAACTAAAAGCATCTAAATTCAAAGCGGCATATGATCCAGGCTCAATAATGTTACTCATTCTTATTACCCCCTTTTAACGCCTGCTTATTTTTATATATCCCTCATAATTTCTCATCATATTTCTTATATTTTTACTTGCTTTTTTTTTAAATTCGTTCACTATTAACTCACAAAAAGACTGTCTTATGGAGAAATTTTTGGAATCTAATTTTTGGACTGAACTACTTAAAAGTACACAAGACTGGTTAATTCATGAATTACCAGGAATTTTGATTCTTGTTGTCTTATTTATTATTTCTATTAAATTTTTATCAATTTTTACGAAAAGGCTGGAAAAGTCTTTTCTCAAGCGAAGTACTCAAGGTTCGATATCAGAAAATAAGGAATCGGTAAAAAGAGTTGAAACCCTGTCATCTATAATTCATGGATTAGTGAAAATTATATTATGGGTAGTTTTTATCATGATATTATTACAAAAATTCGGGATTAATATTGCACCAATTATAGCTGGTGCAGGTATACTTGGTTTAGCAGTGGGTTTTGGGTCCCAGATGTTGGTTCGCGATTATATTTCAGGCTTTTTTATAATTTTAGAAGATCAACTTCGAAACGGCGATGTAGCAATTATTAATGGCAAAGCAGGATTAGTAGAAAAGATAGAGTTCCGTACAACCACACTTCGCGATTTTTCCGGGGTAGTTCATGTTATTCGAAATGGTGAAATCACTTTAATATCCAACATGACTAAAGATTGGTCTGCAATGGTATTTGATATAGGAGTGGCATATAAAGAAGACCCCCAGCAGGTTATGGATATTATGAAAAAAGTCGGAGATGATCTTTATCATGATCCGGAGTTTAGTGAACATATATTAGAACCTATAGAGATTTTTGGACTTGATGAGTTCGCAGATAGTGCCCTTATAATTAAAGCTCGATTAAAAACAGTTCCAATACAGCAATGGATGGTGGGCAGAGAGTTCCGAAAGCGCCTGAAAAAATCTTTTGATCAAAACGATATTGAAATTCCTTTCCCGCATACGACAGTCTATTGGGGCGATAAAATCAACCCATTAAAGTTGGATGTTTCCGATCAAATAATAAATACAATAGAAACAAGTAAATAGCTAAATGTATCATTAAGAATAGCTGTGAATACTTCCCTGTGCAGCGGGAATGAGTTTCATGCCCATCCAGGCGAGCAGCATGATAAAGAATGCTGCCATCAACAGCCACATGGCTGTGCGTGGCTTTTGCACCTTATTACGCTTAAAACGGTAGTGAATGTAAATCAGATACACCAGCCAGGTGATCAGTGCCCAGGTTTCTTTGGGGTCCCACGACCAGTAATTACCCCAGGCCACTTTTGCCCATAAAGCACCGAACAGCAATCCAAAAGTGATAAGTGCAAAGCCGGCGTAAACAAGGTTATCAGCCAGGTTCACAGCAGGAGAATCCAGTTGTCCGGACCTGAAAAACAACTGCCGGAAAGCCACCAATGCCGATGCTGCTAACAAGGAATATCCCAGGATATAAACAATGACGTGTGGTACAAACCATGCACTCTGCAGGGCCGGCGGCAGATGTTTGATAAACACCTCCGGTTTTATGAGATTAATGGTCAGAAAAACGATGGCCATGAGCAGGCTGTATGCCAGAAACCATTTGAATTTCCATCGCGTGTAAGTAAGCCAGCCAATCAGAGGAAGAAAAAAGGCATACCAGATTCTGGTTTCACCGATTGTTCGCATAGGTGGCCGCTCAAAAGAAATCCACAGCCAGACAATGGCCGAAACCATCAAAAAAATACTGAACACGGTCAATACTTCGGTTATCTTCATCGATTTTTCATTTCCCGGCCCTACCAACATTATCAGTAATGGTATTAGGAAAAGGACAATTCCTCCAAGTGCAATTATGGAATAAATATTTGTCATTCTTCTTTTTTTACTGTGTACGACTTACCTCTGATAAACATGCCCATAGCTCCTGCAATGAGCATAAAAATTCCGGTATAAACCATCGGAAGCCAGGGATCCTTTACTATCGTCATTGTGCTGGTATTGGACCATCGGCCCATAGCCTGATTATAACTCGATTGATAAACCACCCAGTCATTTACTTTGATTGGTTCATTTACTTTAATACTGACAGGATATTGGGCTCCCTGTTTTGTAAAAAGGTCTGCCTTTGTTTCATAGACCTTAGGCATTCGACTGCGAATACTTATGGTGAAACTCTCCATTTTTACTGTCTTCGGTGGTGCCATGCGGCTCCCGGAAGAAATCCAGGCTGCTGCGGATTCCTTAGCATTTTCTTTTTTAAAAGTCAGCTTTGCTGCTATCACTGCTGCCGGATGCCTGGCAGCAGTATAACCTTGTTTATTCATAACCGCATCCGGCAATATCTTTTTTATTTCAATCTGATAATCTTTAAATATGATGGTTTTATTAATAGCAGTATCCAGCTCAGCACTTTTTATAATTTCATCCTGCGGATTCGAAATTTGAAGTACTGGTAAATGATAGTCTATGTTAAATTCGTTCATTTCCAGAGCAAAATCCAGATCATCCCTGCCGCCTTGAGAATTATAGGCATACCATACCGGTTCATCCATTTTCAGTTTCATAGTCAATTCCTGGAAATCACTTTTCCCAAGTCCACCAGCCAGAAGTATCAACATCATACCCAAATGGTTCAGTATAAAAATACCATTGCTGATAGTCAATTTTCTGATCCTTTTTGACATTGAAAGGAAAAGACTGAAAACCATAAGCAATCCGATGATGTAAAACGGCCATGAGGCAGCAATATGCGTCCAACCTAATAGATGATAAAAATTCATAGATGGCCGCTGAGGAACCAGGCCCATGATGACTACCAGAAGAGTAAAGGCTGAAGAAAGCCCAACAGCAGCATAGCCAGAACCCAGCCACTTAACAAATTCTGATTTTTTCCTGAAAGCAAGAAGTGAAAAACACAATAAAAGAATCACTCCAAGCATGATCAGATTTCCAGGCCAGGAAGGAATAAACGTTCCGGCAGGAGGCAATACTGTTTCCATCAGCATCCCTGTTATTAATATTCCCATTGAAATGCTAAAACTCTCCGCATATTTCCAGGGATAACACCACATTGTTTTATTCATAAACGCAAATCAACTATTCTCGTATCATTTATTTAATCGACCAAAAAGCCTTTCAGATCAAAACCAGCCATGACCCATGCCCAATAATGTGACTCATCCTTATCACCCCCTTTTAAAGCCTGCATGGTTTCGGATGGCAACATTTTAAAATACCCTGCTGATAAATCAACAGCGTCATGCTGGTCATAAGCCAGCATAAAATCCAGCTTTGCTCCCGGATTGGTATCGGTAGAAAAATCATCTAACAAAACAGCTTCAACCCAGGCCTCGTGCACAAAAATACCAAAATTTTCATATACTATGAGTTGTGGTTGGCTACCCCATAAACAGACATCCTGTAAAACAACTTTTGCTTTAACTTCATCATCAAAATAAAACAAGCCCAAACGCGTCTTTTGAGTTGTAAATATCGATAAATCATCATTGGGATCAGCCAGCGTTTTGTAATCATGGCTAAACTCAGTTCTGGGTCGCACTTCAGCAGTCAGGATAAACTGAGCGTAAACTCCGATTGAAAAAAGACACAGCAAAACTGTGCCTATTCCTGAAAAAAAGAAGCATTTCATAATTAAGATTGTATTGATTAGAGGTTCGTTGTTTTATAAGTAGCTTCACGTTTTTTGGCTTTTTCAATCCACTGTGGAACAACCTCTTTCATAAATTTTTCTTTATCGGCATTCAATTTTTCCATATCCAGTCCAATAAACTCCTGAGCTTTCGCTTTGGTAGAAATATCCGGATAGGGCACTTTCCCATCAAAGCCTTTTTGCATTAAAATCCTACTGAGTTTAATGCGGGCTTCCTGAGCTGTATTAATTCCTTTACCAAGAATACGACCACATTCAATAGGAGAGTGGAAGGAAGCACCATGACTGGCAGCTACATAGTCCCACATCATTTGGGCATGACGGATATCATAAAGAGCATCATGCATTTCCTTTTCCGTTGCACCTAATTCCCAGGCCTTTCCGGCTTCAATGTGAGCTCTTACTAACAATTCCTCCAGTTTTTTACGATTTTCTGTAATCATATCCTGCCGTTCATAAACATTTTCTATCAGGTCTTTTTCATCTTCTCTATGGCAAACCTGGCAGGTTTTGTTAATATAATTCAGCGGGCTCTGGACTTTGTGGTCCGAGAATTTTTGTCCGCCCTCACTCATATAAGGCATATGGCAATCCGCGCAAGCAAGTCCTCGCTGCGCATGAATTCCAGTATTAAATAATTCATAATCGGGATGCTGAGCTTTGAGCATAGGTGCTTTGGAAACACCATGTGTCCAGTCAACAAAGTCATATTGGTCATAATAAGCTAAAACATCTTCAATCTTCATGCCCTTCTCCCAGGGATATACAAGGTAGTTCTCTTTTCCTTTGAAATAATATTCCACGTGACATTGCGCACACACCAGGCTTCGCATTTTCTGATGAGAAGCCTCATTGATATCTTTGCCCATGGCTTCAAAAGCTTCTATCAGTGCCGGTCTGGATATCCTCAGCGACATATCATCAGCATCGTGGCAATCCGCGCAACCAATAGGGTTTACAATTTGATGCCCGCGGGTTTCCCATGTACCACTATAAAATTCCCTGGCGCCAATTTCATTCATAACACGTGGAACATCCGGGCTTTTGCATGTCCAACAAGTATTTGGCATCGGACTTTCTTTTCCGTCAACAGGAGCACCTGTTCGTAAAATTTCTCTTATATCTTCTATTGCATAGGCATGCCCTCTGCCTTGATTATATTCTTTTGAAAAGCCATAATTAGCCCATAAAACAACTAGTTCAGGATATTTTTCCAACATATCTATAAATGCATTTCCATTATATTTTGAATGGAAAGAAGTATCCAATGTAGCACGGTATCTTTCATATTCCTGAGGATAATTTTCCCCCCATATTTCATTGCGTGGATCCCACTGAGAATGCTCAACTTGTTGTTTGTAGGCAAATACTGCTTCTTCCCTGCGTTCCATAACAGAGCTTGCCAGTAATCCTAAAAGGAAAACAACAACCATAGTGGCAAAAAACAGTAACCATCCTACCCATGGTTTTTCTTTAACTTGTTCACGAATCGGTTTCATATAGAAATTGTTTTAGTTATCTTTTTTTGCTTTTCTTAGCCATTGTGGCACAGGGCTTTCCGGTAAAGGAACAATAGTATTTGCCGTACTGGAGAGGCTGCGCACGTCGCCATGTGGAACATTCTGGTGGCAATCCCAGCAAAGTCTTTCTTTTCGCAATTCTACCAATCCGGGGCTGTAATTTCCCAGTGTTCCACCTTCTATTAAATTTTCGTGACAACGAATACAGTTTTCCTGAACAACTATAACACCGGCATGCTTAATTTTAATACTCTGTGGTTCATTCCGAAGTGTAAAGATTGTAGCATGACGCAATCCATCTTTTGCTTTGAAATAATAATGATTGAAAAAATTATCATGTGGGACATGGCAATCATTACAGTTTGTTTCCTCCCGATGTGAGCTATGTATCCACGTAGAATACTGAGGTACCATAACATGGCAATTTATACAGGTCTCCGGTGCATCTGACAAATAAGATGGCGCCCGTGAAATATGAATCATATAAGCTCCAAGCCCGACAATAATTCCAAGTAAAATGATAACAGGTACTCGCCATTGTTCAGGGGGATAAAACTTCTTAATAAAATTCATTTATTTTGTTTTGTCCAAATCTACTATAGATATAACCCGGTAAGTAATGATTTACCACTTATATTTCTGTAATTTATCTTTATTCTAATTTAATATTACATTTTGATCAATTGAAATATTGTTTTCCATGTTAGATCACACTTCGAACGAATGTCCGTTTCAAAATCTGATAAATACCATTGATTGATACAGTTTCTGAGAGCACTCATAAAAACAAAGGTTAGCTGTCCGGATTCGATATCACTCCGGATTTGTAATTTTCTCTGACCTTTTTTAATGATCTCTTTAATTATTGACCTACTATCACTCATTATTAGGCGTATGGTTTCACTCAAAAAGCCCAGTTCTTTATAGAGAGCTTCCGAAAGTATTATGATGACATAAGCCGGATTTTTTTCAAAAAATGCAGCCTGCCTGATGAAAATGTTTTTCAAAATCTGCATAGGTTGATCAGCCGACTCGTTGGCTTTAAAAAACACATCCATCACATCTGCACGAACCATTTCCATTGTTTTTATAAGTATTTCATTTTTTCCTGAAAAATGTTTATAAATGGCACCTTCGGTAACATTGGTTTGTTTTGCCAAATTTTTAATAGTAACATTACTTATACCTCCGTTTTCGATAAGTTTAACCGTAAAAATCAGAATTTCCATTTGCCTGGAAGATAACTGTTCATTCATATCATTCTACAGTATTTAACGTATGTTTAAAGGTCTGGATAGCTCTATTCCTTGCTTCTTTGTGTTTTACCATGGCTTTTGGGTAATCAAAACTATCCAGTTCGTTTACCCATTTTCGGATATATTCCATATCAGGATCAAACTTTCTTGCCTGCGTTGTTGGATTGAATATTCTGAAATAAGGAGCAGCATCGCAACCGGAGCTGGCTGCCCATTGCCAGTTACCATTATTAGAAGACAATTCATAATCCAGTAATTTTTTGGCAAACCAGGCTTCTCCCCAACGCCAATCAATAAGCAGGTGTTTCGTTAAAAAGCTGGCTGTTATCATGCGAACGCGATTATGCATATAACCCGTTTGGTTAAGTTCCCGCATTCCGGCATCTACAATAGGATATCCTGTTAAACCATTTTTCCAGCGTTCAAAATCTGCTTCTGAAGTTCTCCAGGGCATCAAACGATACTTTGGCTTATATTCCAACTTTACTACATATGGGTTATGATAAAGTATCATCATATAAAACTCTCGCCATATCAATTCATTGAGCCAGGATTCGTTTAATTCATCTGCCAGTTTTATCATTTGCCGGGGGCTCACTGTACCAAACCGAAGATGTACGCCTATTCGTGTTGTTCCTTGCTTTGACGGATAATCTCTGTATCTATGATAGTTGCTAATGATTTGTTTTGAAGGCTTGTCATCAGGATAATCAACCCATGATGGTTTAAATCCTATTTCTTCCAAAACCGGAAAATCGAATTTATACGGATACAAGTTATGCAAGTGCTCCTCGGAATGGTAATATGTCAATTCTTTTTTTCCAAATTTGCTTTTCCATGCTTTGCTGTATGGAGTAAATATGCTGTATGGATTTCCATCACTTTTAATGATTTCTTCTTTTTCAAAAACGACATGATCTTTAAACGAATCTAATGATATGCCATTTCGAAAAAGCAAATCAGAAATTTCTTCATCACGCTTTATACCATAAGGTTCATAATCATGGTTTATGTAAACTTTTTTGATTTCATAGGATGAAATAAGTTCTTTGAAAACGTCAGAGGGTTTACCTTTTTTTATAAGCAATGAACTGTTTTGATCAATAAATGTTTGGTTAAGTTCATTTAGTTTATGATAAATAAAGTTAACTCTTTTGTCATATCGGTCATTAAGGTCATCTAGTATTTCAGTATCAAATATAAAAAGCGGTACGACCGGCAAATCATTACTGAGAGCCTTAAAGAAGCCATGATTATCAAAATGTCTCAGATCACGACGAAACCAAAAGATATTAATAGGATCAGCCATATGTTAAAAGCGGCTTGCAATAAAAACAAGCCGCATATTAGATTCATATTTTATTATTTAAATAACATAATCGCTGCAGGCTCCAAAACCTGGAAGGTGAATGATTCAGTCAGATACAGTTCTACTTTCTTATTATCGTGATTATCATATCCAATAGCCAAATCTTGACCGAGGGTTAGTCTGAAATCTCCACCACGTCCGGAAACCAACACAGCGCTTTCTATTCCATGGGCTAAAATAATTTCTCCGCCAATAGTATTTTGAACTTGTTTTTTCAGTGGATATCCTTTCATATAGCTGTTTATTTTTTGATATATTTCCGGTCCCACAATAAGATGGAACGGCCCCTGAACTCCATTTTTCTGAAACTTAATAAGTGCTTTTGACAAATTCTCAACAATGGAATCCATATTTTCTGTTATTTCCATTGGGCTATAATCGCTTGAGTTTAAAAGTCCTTTAACCTTAGCCTGCTTAAAGCCATGAAAGATCACTTTTTCTTCAAATTCCGCAATTTTACGTGCCGCTTCCTGTAAATTATCCAGATCGATATCTTCACTACCCCTGGCGATATTATCTAATTCCCAGATATCCAATTCAAAGGGTATTCGGGTTTCGATCAGCGGTATTACTTCATAAACTCCATATTGGACATCATTTTTTGTTTGTTTTGCAGGAATATTTAATTTCCCAAGAGGAACTGCAGTGAAATCAAGTCCTTTAGGGCCTTCCACATCTACAAACCGTCTTGCTGATAAAATTGTTTCAAGAGTCCCTTTGGTTTCTTCATTGATCTCTTCCCATGCCTGGTCTGAAATCGGTGCCATTGATTTTCTTAATATATCCATTTGATCTCCTTTCTTTATTTGATTTTACCAATTCCTAAATCTCCAGAATTATTTTCTTCTTCTCCCCCGTCTTCGTGGTGCGCTATGCTTCCTTCTTTAAATAAATAATTTTTAAGTTCTTCATCCCAACCCGGCATGTTTCTCCGAAGCCATTCCAACGTCATGCAGGCATGCTCAATTTCTTCATCACGATTATGAGCCATAATCTCACTTAATTCTTCATCTTCTGTAAGATCAACTCTTTGATGATACCAATCCACTGCTTCAATTTCTTCTTTCAAGCTATTCAATGCTCTTGAATAATTTCTTGCTTGTATGCTGAGTTCTTCAGCTGGTTCATGATAATTTGACATAGCATTTCATTTTTTGTTCTCGATAAATATACAAAAGTTTGTTTAAAATTTAACAATAACCGTGTTTTATTGTTTTATTTTTGATTAGCCACTTCACTTTATAATGCTTTAATATGCATTATTTATAAAAGACGGACAGCTAATAACGTTCAGTATTCATTAAAATTTAGAAGCAAATAAATTCAGCATCAACTTCCTACTTAATGCATCTGTATTAAACCTGGCGCATGATTATTACAATTTAGGTTTGAACAAATATTTTTTTAAATTGCCTACCTGTAAGTATTTATTATAATTTTGATTACCTCAACAAAGCATTAATGCATGGTAAAAAAACAGAAAAGAAACAGAAAACAAAAAAATGCAATATCTGAGCAGGTTTTGCATGTGTTTGCAGGAGAGCCTTTCTCAGCATTCAATTACAAACAGGTATCGGCAGCGTTGGGCCTTCGGGATAAAGTATCACGGGAATTAATTAAGCAGATAATTTATGATTTGGAAGCAGATGGCGCATTGATACAGGAGCATCGCGGTAAATTCAAGCTTAATCCACAATACATTGGTTCTCATGCTAAAAAACGCATGTTGGAAGGCATCGTGGATATGAAACAAACGGGCAAAGCCTATATCGAAAGTAAGGAATGTGATGAAGATATTTTTATTGCGGCTAATAATACAAATCATGCCCTTGATAAAGACCGGGTTAAAGTTTTTTTATTCCCCCAACGTAAAGGTAGAAAAGCCGAAGGACAAATAATTGAAGTACTGGAACGCGGAAACAAACAATTTGTAGGAACCTTAGAAGTTTCATCACGATATGCTTTTCTTGTGCCTGATAATCTATCTGTTACCGTTGATTTGTTTATTCCGTTAAATGAATTAAACGGAGCCAAAAACGGAGAAAAAGCTATCGCTGTAATTACCGATTGGCCCGAACATTCCAAAAATCCCTTTGGTAAAATAACAAAAGTGCTGGGCAAACCCGGGAATAACGAGGTAGAAATGAACTCTATCCTTGCCAGCTATGATTTCCCGCTGAGTTTTCCCAAAAGAGTAATCGGTGAAGCAAAGAAAATTAATCTGGAAATTTCTTCAAAAGAAATTAAAGGCCGGAAAGATTTTCGGAAAACCACAACTTTTACTATTGATCCAAAAGATGCCAAAGACTTTGATGATGCCTTGTCCATCAGACAATTAAAAAACGGAAACTGGGAAATAGGAATTCATATTGCTGATGTTTCACATTACGTAATTCCAAATACATCAATTGATGAGGAAGCATATAAACGCGCTACTTCTATATATCTTGTTGACAGAGTTATTCCAATGCTTCCTGAAAAACTTTCTAACGAAGTTTGCTCACTCAGGCCCAATGAAGATAAGCTTACTTTTTCGGCTGTTTTTGAAATCGACAATAATGCACAGGTAAAAAACAGTTGGTTTGGTAAAACCGTTATTAATTCCAACAAACGGTTTACCTACGAAGAGGCTCAAAAAATAATTGAAAATAAAAAAGGAAACTTTAAAACTGAAATCCTGAAACTTGATGAGCTGGCAAAAATACTTCGTGAACGCCGATTTGCAAACGGAGCTATTGCTTTTCATTCCACAGAAGTTAAATTTGAACTTGACCAAAAAGGGCATCCTATACGAGCTTATGTGAAAGAACAAAAAGATGCACATAAGTTGGTTGAGGAGTTTATGCTTTTAGCCAATAAAGAAGTTGCACAATTTATAGGAAAACCGAAAGGCAAAGAAAAACCCAAAACTTTTATTTACAGAGTTCATGATGAGCCAAACCCTGAAAAACTGGCCACTATGGCAGAATTTGTTGATAAATTGGGATACAAAATGAATACTGGTTCAAAAAAAGGAATTAGTAATTCCTTCAACCGCCTATTCAAACAAATTGCCGGCAAAGGAGAACAAAATCTTATCGAATCTATTGCTGTAAGAACAATGTCAAAAGCAGAATACTCCACACAAAATATCGGTCACTACGGTTTATCTTTTGATTATTATTCACATTTTACATCTCCGATTCGGAGATATCCGGATTTGATGGTACATCGCTTGTTATTTCATTATCTCAGTGGGGGAAACAGTGTTCCTTCAGCCGACTATGAAGAAAAATCGGAACACTGTTCTGAATTAGAACGCCGCGCTATGGAAGCAGAGCGTGAATCCGTAAAATTAAAACAAACCGAATATCTTGTTGATAAAGTAGGAGAAGAATTTGAAGGAACCATCACCGGTGTTAGTAAATGGGGAATTTTTGTGGAACTCACCGAAAGCCACTGCGAGGGAATGGTCTCTTTAAAAACAATGAAAGATGATTTTTACTATCTGGATGAAGACAATTACCGTGTTATAGGACATAAATATCATGAAGTTTATCAATTAGGCGATAAGGTTAATAT
>JAIPAE010000030.1 GCA_021740245.1 Bacteroidales bacterium
GCAACGATCAGCGGTTCTTTTTCGCTGATCGGGGGGGGCGATTCTGTTGCTGCTATCAATAGTTATAAACTAAATGATATGATCAGCTATGTTTCCACAGGTGGTGGTGCATTGCTCGAATATATTGAGGGAAAAACATTACCTGGAATCAAGGCTATGCAAGACGGGAAATAACAAGACATATTGACACAGCACTAAAGCCGGCAAATGACAGATTGTCATCGATTGCCGGCTTTTTTCATTTTGGTATGACAGTTGTCGTTTAATGAATAAACATTAAAAAAGAAATATTATGGTACTTGTACAACCGAATTATCGTTTTGGTTTTCCTCACAGAGAGGGACCTTATTTTAACCGTGAAGAAGAAGAAAGAGATTGCCGCTGCATGCCGGCATCTAATATCATAAAATATGATGATCATGCAGAAATCCATTTATTTGTGCCCGGCAGAACAAAAGAAGATTTTAAAATAAATCTTGATAATGATGTGCTGAATATTTCGGCAAAAGCCGGAGATGAAGAAATGAATGAAAAAGGAGAATATATTCAGAAGGAATTTGTGATTGGCGAATTCGATCGCAATTTCCAGGTTTCAGATATCATAGATGCGGAGAAGATTGAAGCTACCTATGATGCAGGAATTCTGAAGTTGATTCTTCCGTTCAGGGAAGAACAACGACCGAAAAAACGAGATATTCAAATAATGTAACGACCCGAAATATATTTTTCTTCAGGGAGTGTTTCCATATGCCTGAAACACTCCCGTTTTTTTATCTTTGCAGAAATAATAAACATGCGGAGATTTACCCCTGTCATATTGTTAACATTTTCGATACTTACAAGTAGTTGCAGTTTGTTCAGACAAACGGCAAAAACACCGGAAGGATCCACAGCAAACAGCAGAACTCCTTACGAAGTTTATTCTCGCGCTTTGGGTTATCAATTAAAAGGAACAGAAGATATTGCCCTGATCCGGGAAGTTGATTCATGGCTTGGAGTACCTTATCGCTATGGAGGTTGCTCAAAAAAAGGAACCGATTGTTCCTGTATGATAGGGAATATTTATCGCAAGGTTTATAATATTGACTTGCCACGCCGCTCATCTGATATAGCGGATGTTGCGGTGTCAATCGACCGAAAACAGCTTCAGGAGGGAGACCTTATATTTTTTAGAATTTCGGATAAGAAAGTATCTCATGTAGGACTCCACATTTCAAAAGGTTATTTCATTCATGCTTCTACTTCTGCAGGTGTTATAATTAATCATATATCGGAGCCTTACTATAATGAGAATTTTGCCTTTGCAGGACGGATAAAAAGAAAAGATAGAAAATGAATAAAAAGCATGGAGCACATTTAACGCTTTTTGCTACAAGTCTGCTTTTTGGGGCCAATTATTGGATTGCCAAAGGATTAATGCCGGAATATTTTCAACCATTACAGGTTATATTTTTAAGGGTACTGGGAGCTATGATGCTGTTTTGGCTGTTGCAGCTTTTTACCCTAAAAGAAAAGGTAAAACGGAAAGATTTGATGTTAATTGCTTTTAGCTCTGCATTGGGCGTTGCTGTGAACCAGATCATGTTTTTTGAAGGATTAAGCCTCACCACACCAGTTGATACATCCATCATTCATTCATCCAGCCCTTTGTTGGTTTTGGTTTTTGCAGCTTTGATCACACGCGAGAAGCTGACATTAACAAAATTATCCGGTATTCTCATGGGCGCTGCAGGTACGGTTCTGCTGGTTACTTATGGTGAAGAAATTTCTTTTAATGCAGATTCATTTCGAGGGGATATTTTTATTCTGATCAATATATCCGCCTATAGTATGTATCTGGTATTAATCAAGCCTGTTATGGCCAGATACAAACCTGTTACCGTTATGAAATGGGTGTTTCTATTCGGTTTTCTGTGTGTTTTGCCCTTCTCAGTGTGGCGAATACCTGATATCGACTGGCAAAATGTAGATACCTTCGGATTGTTTTCATTGCTTTATGTGATAATCGGAACAACTTTTCTGGCCTACCTTCTGACTATCCACGCATTGCGTTATGTTGAAGCATCTATTGCCGGGTTTTATATTTATTTACAGCCTATATTTGCTGCTATTATTGGAATATGGCTGTTTAATGAGGTCCTGACAATACATAAAATAGTGGCTGCAGCACTGGTTTTTGCGGGAGTTTATGTGGTTAACAGTAAACCATCCAAAACAAAGCTCAAAGCAAAAAAATGAAACAGACTTTGATTTTTATATCTTTGTCTTTTGAAATCAGAACAATCAACTATGTTACGATCAATGACGGGGTATGGAAAAGCCCGGGCAGAGAAGGATGACCTTAAACTTTCCATTGAGATAAAGACAGTCAACAGCAAGCAAATGGATATGAATTGCCGCTTGCCATACGATTATAATGAAAAGGAACCGGAGATACGGTCTATTGCCGGGCATTATATTCAGCGGGGAAAGGTATATCTGGGAATTACACGCGAATCTACAGGTGAAGAATCTGCCCGTACGTTAAATCAAAAACTGGCACTTCGCTATTTCAATGAAATGAAGACACTTATTCAAAACATGCATCTGGAAAAAGAACCAGATTATTTACAAGCTGTTATACGAATGCCGGATGTTTTTGTTTTGAAAGAGCAGGAACTGAAAGAAGAAGAATGGAAATTGGTAAAAGACACCCTGAATAATGCTTTACAGGAACTTGATGAATATCGTATTCAGGAAGGAGCAATACTGCAAAAAGATTTTAGAAAACGGATCGATCGGATTAAAGAATATTTGGAAAAGTTAGTACCTTATGAACAGGAACGGTTAAAGCTTGTCAAAGATAAGTTTGACAAAGAATTATCCGATTTTCTGGATAACAAAACCATAGATGAAAATCGTTATGAACAGGAGATCGTATATTATTTAGATAAGCTTGATATTACAGAAGAAAAAGTAAGACTGAAACAACATTGTGATTATTTTCTGGAAACCATGAATACAGATACAGCAAATGGGAAAAAATTAAATTTTATTGTCCAGGAAATGGGAAGGGAGATTAATACAACCGGATCAAAAGCGAACCACTCTGCAATTCAGAAAATCGTTGTGGAAATGAAAGATGAGCTGGAGAAAATAAAAGAACAACTGGCTAATATTTTATAGTTATGGACGGAAAGCTGATCATATTTTCAGCTCCTTCAGGAGCAGGCAAAACAACTATAGTTCACCAGGTGCTTGAATATTTTGATAACATGGAGTTTTCGGTTTCTGCAACAACAAGATATGCCCGTCCCGGAGAAATAAATGGGAAAGACTATTATTTCATTGAGCTGGATGATTTTCGCCGACGTATTGAAAATGATGAATTTGTAGAATATGAACAGGTTTATCATAAACAGTTTTATGGAACTTTGAAAACAGAACTGGAGCGGATATGGAATAAAGGGAATCATGTCATATTTGATGTAGATGTAATTGGAGGATTAAACATCAAGAAGCAATATTCTAAAAAGGCACTGGCCATTTTTATTATGCCTCCTTCTGTTGAGGTTTTGGAAAAACGATTATTTGAACGGGCCGGGGATGATGAACGCAGTATCCGGCAACGGCTTAATAAAGCAAAACATGAACTGACTTATGCACATCAGTTTGATGAAGTAATTGTAAACGAAAATCTGGAAACAGCAGTTAATGAAGCTATTGAAATTATTAACAAATTTCTGAAGGAATAATGCCTCTTGTCAATAAAAAAATAGGACTTTACTTTGGCTCTTTCAATCCGATTCACACGGGACACCTGATTATTGCCAGTCAATTGTTGGAAAATTCCGCTCTGGATCAGATATGGTTTATAGTTTCACCGCAAAACCCGTTTAAAAAAAAGGAAAGCTTGCTGGACAATCATCACAGACTGATGCTTGTTAAGACAGCCATTGAAGAAGATGACCGCTTCAGAGCTTCTGATATAGAGTTTTATTTACCGTATCCCAGCTATACGATCCATACACTGACAGTTTTATCCGAAAAGTATCCGGAACGGGAATTTGCCCTGATCATGGGCTCGGATAACCTGGCAACAATTCATAAATGGAAAAATTATCAGCAAATACTGGAATACTATCATCTTTATGCTTATCCAAGACCCGGATATGAACCCGGCAAGTGGAGCAGTCATCCGAATGTGATTCTGATCGAAGCTCCGCAGATGGAGATTTCAGCCAGTATGATCAGGGAAGGAATCCAAAAGCATAAAGATATGCGGTATTTGCTACCGGATAAGGTTTTAAAATATATTAAGGAAATGCAGTTTTATCAGTAAAATAGTTTTAATCTCATAATCAGAGGACTCATTATGCGGCTTATTAAATTTAAGGAGAACATATGACAGCAGATGATAAGAAAGTTATTGTAAGTAAATTAAAACGCGAAAAACAGAAAGTTGAAGAATTAATTGAGGAGTTGAAGGAACAGACACAACCAATATCACCGGATGATTCCATTGGCCGTGTCAGCCGGATGGATGCGATCAATAATAAAAGCGTAAATGAAGCAGCATTGCGAAATGCAGAAGAAAAACTTTTAAAGATCAAACATACGCTGGAAAAAACCGGTGATTCTGATTTTGGTATTTGCCGCAATTGTGGAGAGCCCATCCCTGTTGGACGGCTCGTTGTGATGCCCGGGAGCAGTTTGTGTGTGAAATGCGCCGGTTCGCAATAGCCAGAAAACCTGCTGTTACATTTTCTACCTGCTTTTCGGACAGGTTTTGACTGATACAGGATATTCAAATAAATTTGCACCAAAATTACTGATTATGGCGGAAAAGAAACTGGTAAATTCCAGGCGAAAGCCGGACTGGCTTAAAGTGAAAAATCCCATCGGAAGCAGCTACAGCGAAGTATATAAACTGTTGAATGAGCAGCATGTTCATACCATTTGTGTAAGTGGTAAATGCCCGAATATTGGGGAGTGCTGGAGTAATAAAACAGCCACTTTTATGATACTGGGAGATGTTTGCACGAGGGCATGTAAATTCTGTAATGTAAAAACCGGCAAGGGAGAACAACCTGACCCTGAGGAGCCAAAGCATATTGCGCATAGCGTTAAGTCGCTGGGCGTGAAACATGTGGTTCTGACTTCCGTTGATCGTGATGATTTGCCGGACCTGGGAGTCGGACATTGGTGCAATGTTATCCGGGAAATAAAACAGCAAAACCCGGACGTTACTATGGAAGCTCTTATTCCTGATTTCCAGGCAAAGGCCGAACTCGTTCAAAAAGTTATTGATACTGGAGTAGAGGTCATATCTCACAATCTGGAAACAGTTCGAAGCCTCACGGAATCAGTCCGAAGCCGGGCAAAGTATGAAAGCAGTCTGAAAGTGATTCAACAGATTGCACAGAGCCCAGCCCGCGCAAAATCCGGTATTATGGTTGGCCTTGGTGAAACAGATCAGGAAGTATACGAATGTATGGACGACCTGCTGGAAGAAGGTTGCGAAGTTCTAACTATAGGACAGTATCTTCAACCAACCAGAAAACACCTGGAAGTGAATCGCTATGTCAGCCCGGGGAAATTTAAACAGTACGAACAAACCGGACTGCAAAAGGGATTCTGCCATGTGGAAAGTTCTCCACTGGTGCGCTCTTCTTATCATGCTCATAAACACATCAAATAATATGGCTTATAAAATCATTTTTCAGGATTTAAAAGACATTGATTACAAGGAAGCCTGGGATTATCAGGAGAAGTGCTTCAGGCAGGTGATGGACTTCAAGCAGGACAGAAGTAAAACACTGCCGGAAAAGGCAGAAGGATATTTGTTGTTTTGCGAGCATCCCCACGTATACACATTGGGTAAAAGCGGAGAACAGAACAACTTGCTAATTTCCGATGAATTCCTGAAAAGCATTAATGCTACTTATTACAAGATTGACCGCGGTGGAGATATTACTTACCACGGGCCCGGACAAATTGTTGGTTATCCCATCATCGACCTGGAGCGTTTTGGGCTTGGACTGAAAAAGTATATTGAAAGCCTGGAGGAAGCGATAATTGCTGTTGTCGCTGAATATGGAATTGAAGCCGGAAGACTGAAAGGCGCAACCGGTGTATGGCTAGATGCCGATAAACCAAATAAAGCCAGAAAAATGTGTGCCATCGGTGTGCGGGCAAGCCGGTTTGTTACCATGCACGGTTTTGCCTTTAATGTGAATACACAACTGGATTATTTCAATCATATTAATCCTTGTGGGTTTGTGGATAAAGGTGTTACTTCCATGGAAAAAGAGCTGGGGCATAAGATGGATTATCAGCAGGTTCAGCAAAAAACAAAAAAACACCTGGGTAGAGTTTTTGGAATGCAATTTTTGGATATTTAATTTGGCTTGCAGAAAAAGTCTTTAGTAAATCAAAATTGCGGTGGAAAACAAAAGCAGATTCTCTGTTTTTGAAATAAAGTGTCATATTAATTACTATATTTTTTCCGGTTTTATATGCTCGCATTGTCTAACTTATGAAAAATTTATTGCATTATTATAATTTCTTTTATAGTTTCGACACATGGAAAATCCCGAAGCAATACTCATAGAAAAAGAGAAGTTATCATATTTGATAATCGCCATTGTGGTGATACTTTTTTATTGGGGGCTGAACCTGATTTTGGGTAGTCCTGAAATATGGTGGAGAGTTGTGATAGGGTCACTTATGATTATTTCAGGAATTATGGCTTTGACATTACGAACAAAAACGTATCTGGATTATGAAAAAGGCCTTTTGTTAAAGGAGACACGGAGTTTTTACTACAATCATATAAAAGAGGAAAAACTTCCTGACATGCATTACCTTACCATTTGCCCAATAATTGCAACACAACGCATGAATTATTATTCTATTTCCAGTATCAGCGAAGAAGTAAAATGTCATCTGAACCTGGTTTTTAAAGAAGGAGCACGTCCCAGGTACAAAACATTGATCCGGCTTAAAAAAGTGAAAGCCATGGCGCTGGCACATGAAATCTCCAATAATACAGGCCTTCCGGTATTAGACTCTACATCCGGAAAACCAGATTGGGTAGAGTGGTTTGAATGATTTTCAGAACGATGGGTGTTTCAATGATTCCTGAAAAATTATCTTTAATACCTCCAAATTTAGTAATGGAATCACCCCACATCCTTGGCTTTTCACCCGTTACATCTTCCATCATGCGCAGAATAGCCTTACTGTCTTTGCGTTTCTTTTCATTTTCAATACTTTCTATAAAAGCATCTACACTGGCAGTTGTTGCTTTTGTTTTGTTTTCGGCCATAGTTTTTGATTTCATAATTTAATTATATAATGCAACAAGCCTATGAGTAGATCGTTCATCTTTTAAACTCATATTACCTGTATAAATTAAGGATACAAGAGAATCCGGTGAAAAATTAACCATAAAAAAGGGGTTATATTTTATTGTGATTTAATAAACAAATAAGGAATTTTTCTTAGTTTTGACAGCTTTGCATTCTTTAGAACACATAAAAAACAAATAGATATGAGAAGTGATTTAGAAATGACCGCACATCCAATTGAGGAATATCTGGAAAAACCTGCAGCAGAATTTACTAAAGCAGATTTGATCAGATACATTGAAGAAAACTATATTGAGATGATCAATTTGCGTTATGTTGGAGGTGATGGCCGGTTGAAATCATTAAATTTTGCTATTCAATCGAAGGATCATCTGCAACAGATATTAACATCAGGAGAGCGAGTTGATGGTTCCAGTTTATTTACACATATCGAAGCTGGTTCTTCCGATCTGTATGTCGTTCCCCGCTACAGAACGGCATTTGTAAATCCGTTTGCGGAAATTCCAGCAGTTGATATTCTATGTTCTTATTTCGACAAAGCTGGTAAACCATTGGCCAATGCTCCCGAAAACATTTTGCGTAAAGCCAGTCAAACGCTGAAAGAACAGACTGGATATGAGTTTCACGCTATGGGTGAGCTGGAATATTATATTATCAAAGAAGAAGATGAATTATTTCCGGCTGAAGACCAGAAAGGATACCATGAAATGTTTCCATACAATAAGTCGGAGCACTTTCGTGCCGAAGCGCTAAATTTGATTGCTTATTGCGGGGGTAAAGTAAAATACGGCCATTCTGAAGTTGGAAATTTTCGTAAAGACGGTCTGGAATATGAACAAAATGAAATCGAATTTCTGCCATTGGATGCCGAAACAGCAGCTGATCAATTGATTATTGCTAAGTGGATATTAAGAGTCCTGGCATTTGAACATGGTGTTACTTTGACATTTGCTCCTAAAATCACTGCGGGTAAAGCCGGTAGCGGAATGCATGTGCATACAAAAATTGTAAAAGACGGGAAAAGTGTAATGACTGAGAACGGCAAATTAAGCGATATAGCAAAAAGAGCTATTGCCGGATATCTGGATCTTGCCGGATCACTTACGGCTTTTGGAAATACGATCCCCACGTCATATTTACGTTTGGTGCCACATCAAGAAGCGCCAACCAATATTTGCTGGGGTGATCGAAACCGTTCCGTTCTTGTGCGTGTTCCGCTGGGTTGGTCTGAAGGTGTGAACATGGCTCAAAAAGTGAACCCCCTGGAACCGGATGAAGAAATTGATTACCGTGAAAAACAAACTGTGGAATTCCGCGCACCTGATGGATCCGCCGATATTTACCTCCTTATAGCAGGACTTTCCGTGGCTGCAAGACACGGACTGGAAATGCAAAATGGCCTTGATTATGCTGAGAAAACTTATGTCGATGTTAATATTTTTGATGATGAACATAAAAGCAAACAGGATGCACTGGAAGGACTTCCAACTTCATGCGTGGAATCCTCGGCAAGACTGGAAAAGGATAAAGAAGCTTACACTAAATATGAAGTGTTTCCCGGAAACATGATCGACAGTCTGGCTGAAAATCTGAAAGCATATCAGGATGAGAACCTCAGACAGGAAATCGAAAATGACGAGGATAAAACAATGGAACTGGTCAACAAATTTATCCATTGCGCCTGATAAAAAGATAAATCAAATTGGAAGGGGTACAGCTTTGGGCTGTACCTTTTTGTTTTGAAAAAAATTAGTTTATACGGTTTTGCTTTTAGGGCCAGAAGGTTCTTTTTCTTTATCAGGTTGTTTCCATTCAAAATCCTGAACGACCGGAATAATAATATATACCAGCGAAGAAACCGGTTCATACAACAAGGATTTCTTCTTAGTCTGGTCTGAAATTAGTTTGTCGCGAATGTCAATAGTATGTAAGATATAAAAGAGAGCACTTATAATCAAAGCAATTTTTAAAACTCCAAAAGCTAAACCTGCCAGTTTATTCACAAAACCCAACATGGCAATATTTATTACCGTTTCCACCAGTTTTCCAACAAGATTTGTCAGGATGACAACAACGATGAATGTAATGGCAAAAGCAATGATATGGAGATATTCTGTTTGCAGGTTTAGCTTATCTGTTAATACTCCGGCTGTAAAATCAGAGAAATTGAAAGCTGCATAAATACCAAGAACTAAAGCAGCCAGAGAGGCTAATTCATGAATAAAACCTTTATTGAAACCTTTAAAAGCAAACCAGAGTGCCGGAATAATAATAAAGATATCCAGCAATGTAATACTATCCATAATCTAATGTTCTTTAAGACGTTTAGCCATTTCAGTTACATAAACAAAATCGTTAATAGTCTTATTATTAGCATGTAAAATTTCGTTTTTATCGCCTTTCCAGGCAATAGAACCTTTATCAATAAAAATAATTTGGTCACCCATACTAAGTACGGAGTTCATATCATGCGTATTAATAATGGTTGTCATGTTTAAGTCTTTGGTTAATTCGTCAATCAGCTCATCAATCATGACTGAGGTTCGGGGGTCCAATCCGGAGTTGGGCTCATCACAAAATAAATATTGTGGATTCATGGAAATCGCCCGGGCAATAGCAACACGTTTTTTCATACCACCACTAAGTTCAGCAGGGAATAGCCTGTTGACATCCTTCAGGTTCACCCGTTCCAGACAAAAATTCACCCTGTCCAGTCGCTTATTATAGCTCCAGTCTGTAAAGATTGTCAAAGGAAACATGACATTATCCTCTACATTCATGGAATCAAACAAAGCTCCTCCCTGAAACAGCATACCTATTTCTTTCCTGATCTTTTTTTGTTGTTTGAAATCCATTTTCAGGAAGTTCTCTTGATTGTAGTAGACTTCACCCTGATCAACATCCAACAACCCAACAAGACTTTTCATTAATACTGTTTTGCCAGAACCACTCTGACCAATAATCAGATTGTTTTTACCCTTCTCAAAGGTTGCAGAAATATCTTTAAGAACCTGAACATTATTAAACGATTTTGATATGTTTTTGGCTTCGATCATGTTAACATAAGTTGCGTGAGAATCAGGTTGGCAAAAATGATTAATATGCTGCTGCTAACCACAGCCCGCGTGCTGGAATGCCCTACTTCTATAGAACCGCCTTTTACATAATATCCGTAATAAGAGGATACACTTGTAATGATAAAGGCAAAAATGGCTGTTTTAAACAAAGCATAAAAAACATCGTATAACTCAAAATATGACTTTATACCGAAAACATATATGTCACCAGTTAATGCATCACTGACTAAAGCACCCAGCCATCCGCCAAATATAGAAACCGCCATACTTAGCGTAATCAAAAACGGATTAATGATGACAGCAGCAATCATTTTGGGTGCAATTAAAAAACTGGCCGGATTAACACCCATGATTTCCATAGCATCAATCTGTTCTGATATCCGCATACTGCCAATTTCTGAAGCTATGCTTGAACCAACTTTCCCGGCTAAAATAACACTGATAATTGTTGGCGAAAATTCCAGGATAATTGCCTGTCGTGTTGTCAAGCCGACTGCATAATCCGGAATCCACGGAGAATCCATGTTAAATGCAGCTTGTAATGCCAATACAGCTCCTACAAATACCGATATGATCAGTACAATGCCGATAGAGTTTACACCAAGCTTATCTATCTCAATCAATACACGGTTCCAGAAAACCTTCTGCCTTTCTGGTTTTTTGATTGATTGTGACATCAGCATGGCATATCTTCCCAGATGATATAGAAATCTCATAACGCTTATTTGTTTTGCTAAATTAATACATAATTGCTAAAATAACGGTGATTTTTTCTTTTTGAAATATCAAATAAACAAGATTTGTTTCTATATTTGTAGTAATGAATAAGCAAAAGATCATAGGAATTGTAATCATTATCATGCTTGCTTTAAGCTTGATATCCTGTTCCACAACGAGAAGAGGCCCAAAGGGTGATTGTAATTGCGGTTCATTTAGTAAAGTGGAATATGACACAAAATATCAGCAAAACCTCTGAAGAATTATTGCTGAAGTTTATACCGGCAGATGCTTTGCCATTATTAGAACAATGGTTGTCGGCTTATCCCGTGCAAATTAGCATTGTGGACCAGCGCAAAACCAAAGCAGGAGATTACCGCAAGCCTTTTGCCGGAAAGGTGCCCCGTATTACAATTAATGTTGACACTAATCCGTACCGATTTCTTATTGTTTTGCTCCATGAGCTGGCTCATCATATTTGTTATTACCATTATGGAAACAATATTAATCCGCATGGCAAAGAGTGGAAGGAAACATTCTTTTCTTTACTGGTAGAACTCAAAAAAGGATCAGTATTGCCGGATAATATCGCTTCAGCTATATCTGGTCATTTTTCCAGGTTAAAAGCCAGTGCTGCCGGAAACCATCAAATAGACAAAGTTTTAAAACAAATGGATAATCCGGGAAAGCCTGTAACATATCTTGAAGATATAAATGAAGATTCCATGTTCATGCTTGAAAACGGGCAGACGTATAAGAAAATAAAAAAGCGCAGGGTACGTTATCTGTGCCGGAACATCACCAACAAAAAGTATTATCTTATTTCCCCGGGAGTCCAGGTGTTTACGTTAGATAAAAGGCTACAAAAGGGTATCGAACAATATTATTGAAGCATTCGTGTTTTTTTTATACATTTGGCTCGTAAAGCCAATTTTATGAATAAGGATACATATTGTGTTATTATGGCAGGTGGCTTGGGAACCAGGTTCTGGCCAATCAGCCGTTCTGCTTATCCCAAACAATTTATTGATATTCTCGGTACAGGTGAATCCTTGTTGCAGCAAACCTATGAACGTTTTGCCCAGCTTGTACCAGAAGAAAACATACTGGTTGTTACCAATGAATATTATAAACAACTGGTGCAGGATCAATTACCAGACCTATATAACAACCAGATATTGTTGGAGCCGGCAAGGCGAAATACAGCTCCTTGCCTGGCATACGCAAGCTATAAGATCAATGATATTAACCCTGAGGCCAACATCATAGTTACACCCTCTGACCATATCATCACAAAAGAAAGTAATTTCCTGAACACAATTCAGGAAGCACTGGACTCCTCAGAGAAAACTGACTGGATACTGACATTGGGAATAAAACCATCACGTCCGGAAACAGAATATGGCTATATTCAGTATGATGATTCAAAATCAGTGAAGATCAATAATAATATTTACAAAGTACGCACATTCTCTGAAAAACCGGATGAAGAGATGGCAGAAAAATTTTTGGAAAGCGGTGATTTTCTGTGGAATTCCGGAATATTTGTGGCATCTTTGAATACATGGCTAAATGCTTATAAGAAGTTTTTACCGGATGTTTATACAACGTTTAATGCCGGGATAGGTAAATACAATACTTCCAGTGAAGTTTCTTTTGTAAGGAGTGCTTATACAGTTTGTAAGAATATATCCATTGACTATGGTATTATGGAGAAAGCAGATAATACGTATGTATACATCAGTTCTTTCGGTTGGTCGGACCTTGGAACATGGGATGCACTCTATAACAGCAGAAAAACAGATAATAACGGAAACAGTCTGGTAGGGAATAAAATAAGGGTTTACGATACAGAAAATTGCATTGTTAATATGCCTGATGATAAATTAGTAGTTTTGCAGGGCTTAAAAGACTATATCATAGCAGAAGACCATAATGCCATTATGATCTGTAAGCGGGAAAAAGAATCTATGATCCGAAGATTTATAAATGATATTAAACTGGAAGAGGGTAGTGATTACCTGTAATTTAATGGAATAAGCCGAATTATAATTAAAAAGCGATAAAAATGAAAAAACTAATTATTGGAATTTTTGCTTTGATGTTGGTTTTTCAACCCACACTTAAAGCGGATGAAGGAATGTGGTTGCCCTTGTTGATTGAGAGGCTTAATTATGAAGATATGCAAAAAATGGGGCTTCAACTGACACCGGAAGAGATTTACAGTGTTAATAATTCCAGCCTGAAAGATGCTATCGTACAGTTTGGCAACGGATGTACAGGAGAAATTATATCCGCTAAAGGACTCATTCTGACAAATCATCATTGCGGGCATGGCAGAATTCAGTCGCATTCTACACCGGAACACGATTACCTGACCGATGGATTTTGGGCTCGCAGCCTTGCAGAAGAACTGCCTAATGAAGGATTGACTCTTAGCTTTCTGATCCGTATAGAAGATGTAACAGATGATGTGCTGGGTGCTTTGCAAAAAGATTTGAAGGAAGAAGAGCGAATTGCAGCGATTGAAGAGAAAATCAAGGAGCTACAAAAAGAAGCAACTAAAGGAACACATTACAAAGCATCTGTTAAAAGCTTTTTTGATGGCAATGAATATTATATGTTTATTATGGAAGAATACCAGGATGTTCGTTTGGTAGGAGCACCGCCTTCTTCCATAGGAAACTTCGGCGGAGATACCGATAACTGGATGTGGCCTCGCCATACCGGTGATTTTTCCATGTTTCGCGTGTACACTGCTCCCGATGGTTCCCCTGCTGAATATTCAGAAGATAATATCCCCATGAAGCCTAAACACCACCTACCCGTTTCACTGGATGGTGTCCGCCCCGGAGATTTTGCTATGATCATGGGTTATCCGGGTGGTACCGACCGCTATATGACCTCTTTTGGAATTAAACAAAACCTTGAGAAAGCATATCCAACTCGTATCAAGATACGCAGGAAAAAGCTTGATATAATGGAAGAATACATGGAAATAAATGAACAGGTGCGCATTCAGTATGCTTCCAAAAGAGACCGTGTAGCTAATTACTGGAAGAACTTTATTGGGATGAGTAAAGGTCTGAAAGATCTTAAAATACCACAGGAAAAAAGAGCACTGGAACAAAAATTAACGGATTGGATCAATGAAGATCAAACTCGTAAAGAAAAATACGGCAATGCAATCAGTGATATTGAAAGTGCCTATGAGACGCTGAATGATTATGTTGTGCATCGGTATTATTTTATTGAGGCTATCTATTTGGGGCCGGAAGTTTTTGGTTTCTCCAGAAATTTTGAAGGTATTGCTGATGCATTAGCCGGTGATGACCCGGATACTAAGAAGATTAAAGGTTTCGCAAAGATTATAAAACCTGATGTGGAAAAGTTTTTTAAGGATTATTACAAACCGTTAGACCGCGATATTATGGCTGCGATGTTCCGCATGTATGCCAATAATGTGCCTGAAAAACTACAGCCCGAATTGTTTAAGAAAATGGTGAAAAAATATAAAGCCGATTTTGCTAAAATGGCCTCGGAAATATACGATGAATCCATGTTTGATGATAAGGATAAAGTCCTGGAATGGATGGAAAACCCCGATTTGAAAACACTGAAAAATGATCCGGTATATGAGCTAAAAGATGCCTTTTTTAGTAATTATTTCGGCATACAGGCCCAGTTGGAGCCGGCAAGAATTCAGAAAAGTAAAGGACGCAGGTTGTTTATGGAAGCATTACGTGAAATGGAAACCGGTAAAAAGTTTTATCCGGATGCTAATTTCACTATGCGCCTGACTTATGGAAAAGTTGCCGGATATGAACCCCGCGATGCGGTAGACTATCTTTATTATACCACACTCCATGGGATTATGGAAAAAGAAGACCCGGATGATAATGAATTTATCGTTCCTGATAAGCTTAAGCAACTCTATCAGCGTAAAGATTATGGTCCATACGCTGATGGCGAGCAGATGAGGGTTTGTTTCCTTACTAATCATGATATTACCGGTGGTAATTCAGGTTCTCCTGTAATTGACGGCGAAGGAAATCTTATCGGGCTTGCTTTCGATGGTAACTGGGAAGCTATGAGTGGGGATATTGCCTTTGAACCGGAACTGCAACGCACTATCAATGTAGATATTCGGTATGTCTTGTTTATCATTGATAAGTTTGCGGGTGCTAAAAATCTGATTGAAGAAATGGAGATTGTGGATAATACCAGGCGCGAAGCATTTGAAGGCGATAAAAACTCAAAAAAAATGGAAAATACTGAAGCAGCGAAGAAAATCAAACAGTTAACAGAATAAAATCAGCCAATCATAAAAGGGTGATATTTGCGTTAGATAGATTTGCTGCGTAAATATCACTTTTTTTATTTTTATACTATGAAACCTGAAGAGGAATTTCAAATACGGAAAAAAAAGTATGGATTAGAAAAACAGAAGCTGGAACGAAAAGCCGCTAAGCTGTCCTGGGGGCGTTTGATTATATTTCTGGCCGGTTTTGTGGCCATTTACATCTCAACACTTTTTAACCTGACCGTACTTTTACTGACAGTTATTTTGTTTATTTCTGCATTTTTCAGAATGGTTTATCTGCACCATAAAACGGTTCAAAAAAAGAAAAAAGCAGAACGCCTGAAAGAAATCAATAAGCGAGAACTGAATGCACTCAATCATGATTTTGAAGCGTTTCGATCCGGAGAGCAATTTCAAAATGTAGAACATAACTTTAGCAATGATTTAAACATTTTTGGAGCATTTTCAGTTTTCAGAATATTAAACAGAACCGTCACAGATAATGGTGAAGAACATCTTTCCTCGTGGTTAAAGGCTACTATGGGTGATAGAAATGAGATTATTCAACGACAGGAAGCAACACAAGAATTATCCGGGCAGATTGACCTGATACAGTCTTTCCTGGAAACCGGTCAGAAAAAACGTTTTACTAAAGAACATTTCCATAAACTGGAGTACTGGGCCGAAAAAGCTCATATCCCTGTTTCAAAAGAGCGTGTTTTGGCACCTTTATTCACAGTGGGTTCTGTTGGCCTGATCGTTTCTGTTTCAGCCGGGTTATTTTACTGGCCGGTGCTTATTTTTTGGATTATGGCAGGGCTGGGAATAACTGCAATGTTTAATAAAAAAGTAACGGAGCAGCATCAGAACCTCAATAATATCGGACCCTCCCTGGATATCATAGATCAGTTGACAAATCGTATTAACAGCACAAATTACCAGTCCGGGATTTTGCAAAAACAGCAAAAAAGATTGCTGGATGATGACGGACAGGCTCCGGTTAAAAAGCTGGTAGCCATACTTCAGTCTTTTGATGTTCGCCTGAATGTTTTTGCCGCTTTTTTGTTGAACAGCCTGTTTTTATGGGATATGCATCAACTGGTGCGTCTGGGTAAATGGAAAAGGCAGTTTAGCGAAAACCTTGTTGTGCGAATGGAAGCCGTATTTTGTTTTGATGCCTTTATGAGTGTGGGAAATTTTGCCTATAGTTATCCTGGCTACCGGTATCCGGAAATACTTGATAAACAAAATTCCGGTTTTTCTATTGCAGGAGAAGACTGCCGGCATATTTTAATACCTAAAGAAGAAAGAGTAGGTAACCCGGTTCGTTTGGAAGGGAAAGGTACCTTTAGTATTATTACAGGCGCGAATATGGCAGGTAAAAGCACCTATTTAAGGACTATCGGGTTAAATATGGTGTTGGCCCAAACAGGGATTCCCCTCGATTGTCAGAACTTTGCTTTCACACCGGTACAAATAATCAGCAGTTTAAGTACCCGCGATTCTCTAGTGAAGAGTGAATCCTTCTTTTATGCGGAAATTAAACGCTTACAATATATCATCCATAAACTGGAGAATGGAGAAGAGGTTTTCTGTTTGCTGGATGAAATACTCAAGGGAACCAATTCCAAAGATAAGCAAACAGGATCGATTAAACTTTTACGTAAGCTGGTTAAACTGAGAAGTAATGGGATTATTGCTACGCATGATCTGAAAATCGGTGAACTGGAAAATGAGTATCCGGATAAAATTCAAAATCAATGCTTTGAAGTAGAGATCAAGAATGACAAATTGTATTTTGACTATAAACTTAAGGCAGGCATAGCTCAAAGTTTAAATGCTTCTTTTTTAATGCGCAAGATGGGAATTACGGAAGATTAAAATAGTTACTGTTGAAGAGGAGGAGTTCGCTATTAAACCCGCTAAGCGGGTTGAACAGGCCTACTTAAATTCCAAAAAAAATGTTAACATTGTATTATCTTTAACCAAAATAAATGACATGATATGAAACGAACATGGATGTATGTTTTCGTAATGGCCCTGATGGTTGCTTCATGTAGCCAATCAGTGTATAAGCCATCTTTAGGAAGCGCCGGGCTTTCACCCATATCCGGTGGTGTCCCGGCCCAATATGGAGATGCTGAACTGTATAAATCGAACAAGATTAATGAAAATAAAGCCAGGAAGCAGGAAAAGGCTTCGCAAAGTCGTGTAGTGATTTATAATGCCTATCTGCATCTTGTTGCGGAACATCCGGATACGGTGAATGATAAACTGGCGGTGCTGGCAAAGAAATATGAGGGATATACCCAAACCCTGGGAACCGGCAAGTCTGTCATACGTGTTAAAGCTGAGTATTTAAAAGATGCTGTTGAAAATATTACGAAGCTTGGTAAAGTTAAAAGCAAAAGAATCTCAGGCGATGATGTGACAGCAGAATACCGGGATAACATGATACGGCTGGAGAACGCCATGGAGGCACGGAAAAAATACCTTGACCTGCTCGGTAAAGCAGAGACAGTTGAAGAAATGTTGAAGGTGGAAAAAGAGCTGGAACGATTAAACAAAGAAATTGACCTGATAAAAGGACGATTGAATAGAATGCAGCATTTATCTGATTATTCCACCATCACGGTTTATATTAAAGAAAAAAAGAAACCCGGAATCCTGGGCTATATTGGACTGGGGTTGTATCATTCCGTGAAATGGTTGTTTGTCAGGAATTAATATTTATAAACTTAGCCATGATCCGCCAACTGGCGGAACACACACGCGGATGATTAAATGGCGTAATGAGTAATGCGATGATGCGATGATGTGATGATGTGATGATGCGAGAGGGCGAACTGAGCGAACTAAGCGATTTAGAGAAAAAGCGAACACCGAACAAAATTATAAACAGATGAAAAAATCAAATGTAGGGTATTTTTATTTTCTGGCATTATTAGTCGTTTTAGGCTCTTGTAAAAGTCAGAAAAGCAACAAAACTCAACAAGCAGACACGGAAACATCGGAAGACATGGTAATAGATGAAATAGCGTATCCTATGGAAGACCTGGAACAAACGAATGATTCATCAATTTTTACTGTTATAGAAGATTCTCCTGAGTTTCCCGGAGGTCAGGATTCTTTGATGGCTTACCTGAACAGAAATATTCATTATCCCAAAGAAGCCATGGAAAAAGGTATTGAAGGGACTGTATATGTGACTTTTGTAATTGAGAAGGATGGCAGTGTTAATAAAGTTCAAATTTTAAGAGGAATAGGAAAAGCCTGTGACGAAGAAGCCATGCGTGTTATCCGTAATATGTCCCGATGGAAACCCGGCTTTCAACGGGGAAAACCCGTACGGGTGCAGTATAATATACCCATAAAATTTCAGTTACCGGAAGAGTAAGAAATCTGAAATATACCCATAAGTATTTTTGAAAATTATCTATGATGTGTTGAAAATACAATAATCAGTTGGTTTTTAAAACATCAGGGCTGATATTTTTCATTAGTTACGTTTGAAGAAATCGCGATTTATACATTTTTTGCAACCATAGTTGATTTTTCATATCATTAAATAAATGACGTTTAGTAAAGAGGAAGACAAGCTCATACAGGATTGCTTAAGGGGAAAGAAGAAAGGGCAGAAAAAGCTTTATGAGAAGTATGCAGCCCCGATGATGGGCGTGTGTTTAAGGTATCTGAAAAATACAACAGATGCCGAAGATGCATTGCAGGATGGTTTTGTCACTGTTTTCAGGAAAATCAATCAATATAAAAAACAAGGTCCACTGGGAGGATGGATATACAGAATTATGGTAAACACGGCATTGGCACATTTGAAAAAAAAGAACAAAGTCGTTTTTCAGGAAAAGTTCAACAATATTGACAGTGAAAATCAAATCGTTTCTGAAAATCAAATTGATCACATTGAATTTAGTCAGGAAATACTGATGGAATTTGTTAGAGCATTGCCGGACAAATACAGGGTTGTTTTCAATATGTATGCCATTGACGGCTTTAAACATAAGGAAATAGCGGAATCTCTCGGAATTAATGAGAACACCTCGAAATCAAACCTTTTGCGAGCCAGGAAAATACTAAAACATAAGATAGGGATCTATTTAAATGAACTGGAACAAGTAAGATGACAGATTCTTTCAACCATATGGATGAATTGTTTAGAGATGGCCTGAAAAACTATCATAAGTCAAAACCATCTGAAAAAGTCTGGAAAAAGATTTCCAGTCGCTTAACGTTAAACAATTTAACTTTTAACACCTGGAAACGATTTTGGGTTGTATCTGGCATAGCAATGGTAGGACTGGTTCTTGTTTTTGTTTTGATTAAACCGGTACCGGATAAGCAGACTGAAAAGGAGCCGGCTAAGGGGTCTGTTACTTCTTCAGCTTCTGAATTAAAAGAATCGAAAACAGCTCAGATAGATAAATCCGCAAGACCGGCCAATGATGCAGATGCTGTTTCATTACCTGATGAGGCTAAGGTAAAGGAAAGAAAAGACAATGGAAATGATGATTATCAGAATAGGACTATTTCCGATTCATCTCATTTTTCTAAAAAGGCATTACCGGAAGATATCACAGCAAACGATCATCGCTTATCAAATCAGAAACCTCAACAGGAAGCACGTAAGGATCGCACTGACGAACATGTAACCAATAATACGA
This sequence comes from Bacteroidales bacterium, assembly GCA_021740245.1. GTDB lineage: Bacteria > Bacteroidota > Bacteroidia > Bacteroidales > PWNQ01 > PWNQ01. The sequence continues at coordinate 20,129 of JAIPAE010000030.1, forward strand.
AAGTTGATCAACCGGTAGACAGTGCTGTGGTTTCAATAAATGAGCAAACGGGTGAAACAAACAAACTTTCAAAGTTGAATACAAATGAAATTGATTCACAAGATATTGAAAATAAAGTGGAGCGGAATAAGCATAAAATAAACATAAAAGGCCCAAAAGAATTCAAAGAACCAGAAAATTTAGTAAATAATCTCCCGGAACAGCAAAAGAAGGTCAACGAACAGGGAATTTCTGCTCAAAAGCCGGAAAATAATGATGCTGACAATATTTCACAAAAACAATCATCTACCGTAACGAAAAGGCAAGTATTAGATACTGTTCCTGATACCAGTTTCCCCAAACACGAATCCAATAACAACAAGGGTGCTTCCAAACCGGAAAAGGAAAAAAAACAACATAAAATCAGTCTGATAACAAGCGGTGGTGTAGCCTTAACACACCGGTATCTGATGGCTAATAAAAGTATTTTTGAGGAGGAAGTCAAAATGCTTAATGAAAACACTAAAGCTCAACTACAGCCGTATGGATTTATTGGGCTGGAATATCACTTTAGAAATGCTGGTATATCTACAGGACTGGAATACAGCTCATATAAAACCAAAGGAGAATATAAGCTGGATAGTTTAATAATCGATACGTTACATGAAGAGATGAATATTGCTACATTTCAGCAACTGTATTATTTTGAAATACCGTTTATTTATCATTATTATTTCAGGCATAAGAAATATAGTTTTTCTGTCGGGAGCGGCTTTTCATTAGGCATATTAACCGGCAGGACTGGAAAAATATACAGGTCTAAAAATCAAACATACACAGTGCGTCATTTGCAAGCGTTACCCTTTGAAAAATTGAATGTCTTTTGGCATAGCAGGGCTTCATTTGGGCGAAGAGTGTTTGATGATTTTCAAATCAACGCAGAGTTAGGATATAAACAAGCTTTAATGTCTGTTTACTCTGACGAATATGATTTTTCACTTAAGCCTTATAGTATTTCTTTTGGGTTCAGTTTAAGGTATTATTTTTAACAATTATTGACGATACAGTGAGCAAAGCCTCCGTCTTACAGAACATAATAAAAAATGTATTAAACAATTAACAGAACAGTTATGAGATTTATAATAACAATTTTGATCAGTATTATCACTTCCGGTGTCGCATTTGCGCAACGTGATATGATCCGTGTTGAAGCGCTTCCATCAGTTTCGTTTACACTAAGGTCAGGCTTTACCGAAGACACTCATCCTTCAAACACTACAGAATATTCATCCCTTAATACCTATTCTTTTTTCATGAGCTATTTAAAATCAACATCTAAAGAACATCAAATTAAAGCCGGACTCGGGTTTTTATTGACCGGTTATAAAGCCTCATACTCTCAGGATATACCGTTATATTTTTCCGGGCGAACGGATATACTGAAAGCCAGTTATATTCATATACCTGTAAGTTATATTTTTCCTGTCAGACGGCTGGAGATGGAAGTCGGATTATCCGGCAATATTATGATGAATGAAAAAAGAATTTTGGGCTCAGGACAAAGGGGTTATCATCAGTATGAAGTCCCATTTGATACATTTGAATTAGGACTGGAAACAGCGATTTATTATTCATTTGATCTGACCGGGAAAACCAGCTTGAACCTTGGATTGAAGCCTCAGTACATTATTACTGAAAATCAGCTGAATTGTGGAGTTTTGGTGGGATTCGATTTTAAACTTAATGAGTTTGGTGATGCTTCAGAATAATTGATGCAGAATTCAGGGTAGAATAAGTTTTAAATTACCTATGTGTAGACTGGCTCCAATGATTAAATCACACGCTAACGGATAAAAACCCGGAAATGGGCAATTGCCTTTTGTATGATGGTTAAACCGAATGTACTACTGGAAAAATCGGCTTGGAAAGCCTGTCTATTATTATTATTTACCTTTTGGGGAACCTGGTCTTGATTTTCTCAACTAAAATGACCTATAAAACCTTTTGAGTGTTTTCAGTTCTGATAGATTTAACCGAAAATATTGTTTTGCCCGATTCAATAATTTGTACATTTTCGGAAAAAATATCAATTGTTTCTGATGTGCTATTTCCGGGTTACTTTGAAGGGGTTGTCTATGAGGATTTTAATAATCCGCTGAACGAACTGCAGTATGTTGATATTGCTTACGGAGGTTCGGGACCAGGTGCTAACTTATGGTTATCAGGAGCTACTCAGATCAAAGTAGTAAACAGTAGTTTTAATTATAGCGCCAATTATGGCATCTATGTGTCTCGCTATCATAATACCTTGCTCCGAAGTAGTGATACCAAGTATTTTTATCCTTCTCTTTGGCGGAGAATGTGTAGCGGGTTTCCCAATCGATGCGTTGGGAGATGAAGTTTTCGCCGGCGGTGCACATTGCGCTGCTGCGCAGTTTAGTGGGATTATATGTGACTGAGGAACTGAAAATCAGGATAAAATTAATAATATTTCTGTTTAGAGGCAATAATAGGCGAAAACTTTTTTGGCGGGGTGGTTCTTTCCTGCTCTGCTCCAAAAAATTCCTTCGACATGACAATATCTATTATTAAACACGCTGTCATCCCGCACAAACAAACCTTTCCTGCATCAGCAGTGAAAAGAATAAGCAAAAAAAGAGCAACAGCACCTCGCTCTCGCTCAATACTCTTGCTCTTAATTTTCTGTACCCGAAGTGGGACATCGAACTTTTTTGCTCATGATATGAGGTTAATTATTGGGTATTCGAAGCTAGTGTCATGTCAACTATAAATTGACGCAAATTAAAAATTTTGTATCTTTGCCAAAAAAACTGCTATGGTAAAGTACAAGGTAACCTTAACAAAAGGAGAAAGAGAGTCATTGCTATCGAATACTAAAAAAGGTAGTCACAAAGCAAAAAGGTTTATTCACTCGCTTATTTTGCTCAATGTAGACCAGGGGCCTCATGCGGAGGAACCTCTGACAAATGAAGAGATTTGCAAAGTATTAAAAGTTAGCATGCGAACCATTGACCGTGTGAAACGCCGTTTTGTTTTAGAAGGTTTAAACGCGGCTCTTAACGTTGCTCCCCCCACCAGAGTATACCGGAAAAAAATGGATGGTGAGGCTGAGGCCCAATTAATTTCCATAGCTTGCAGTGAACCCCCTGAAGGATTTGGCAAGTGGTCACTACGTCTTCTGGCTGATCGCATGGTGGAATTAAATTATGTTGATGATATTTCACATGAGACTGTCCGAAAGACTTTAAAAAAAACGAACTTAAACCCTGGAAAGTCAAGGGGTGGGTAATTCCTCCGCATCAAAACAGCCATTTTGTTGCTGCAATGGAAAATGTACTTGATGTATACAAGCGGCCCTATAATAAAAGCAATCCCGTAGTATGCATGGACGAAACACCGAAACAACTGATAAAAGAAGTTCGTAAATCTGTACCAATGAAGCCAGGTGTGGAAGCAAGAATTGATTATGAATACTCCCGCAAGGGAACTTGTAATATTTTCATGATCAATGAGCCGCTTAAAGGGAAACGATATCTAAAAGTCACTAAAACCAAAACAAAACAAGACTGGGCGCTGTTGGTCAAACATATATGCGATAAGCTATACCCAAAAGCAAAAGTCATATCTTTGGTAATGGATAACTTAGCGTCACACAGTGCTGCAGCTCTTTATGAAACATTCAGGCCAGTAGAAGCAAAAAGGCTACTGGATCGTTTGGAGTTTGTTTTTACATCAAAACATGGAAGCTGGCTTAATATGGCAGAAATAGAACTTAATGTTTTAACCAAACAGTGCTTAAATAGAAGAATAGACAAAATAAATATGATAAAAACAGAAGTAAAAGCATGGGAAACGCATCGAAACAACAAAAACGCCAAGATAAAGTGGCAGTTTAAAACGGAGGATGCAAGGATAAAACTACATCGGCTTTATCCGACAATACAT
>JAIPAE010000031.1 GCA_021740245.1 Bacteroidales bacterium
CCGATGACAGAAATTTTATTTGGGATGCCAATGCTGCATTTGCAAAAGAGTATGATTATATCTCTTTTGGCTTTGGTGGCGGCATTACCAAACTGTTTAATGAACGCAACACCGAAGTTGGGTTTAAGGCACAGGTTTATCTTGACCAGTGGGAACGCATCTATCCTACTGAACTTCATGAATACCTGAAGTATGGTGATAACTTCCAGAACAACGGATATTTTCAGGATGTAAACGTGCGCGATGAAAGGGGAGCTATATCCACACTTTATAACCCAGCTGACTTTCACGCTCACGATAACAACAGCAGAAATTCTTATTCAGCATCTTTGTTTTTCTCACAAATACTAACAAAGCGAATGCAAATAGCTGTTTTTGGAGACATCGTTTATCAGCACGGTTTGCTTTCAACACCTTTTCACCGGGTGTATTTTGCAGATAAAAAGAACTACTATATTGGAAAACCTTACGGAATTCCGGATTATGAAACCCGCGATAATGATGTTGTATTTCAGCTTGCAGATGATATTGAACGCTTACCTTCCAGCCGCTGGAAGTATCCGGTAGGCATGAGGTTCAATTATTATATTTCAGAAGTTTTTAAGCTTCGCACCTATTACCGTTATTATGCTGATAACTGGGGGCTGAATGGTCACACAGCACAAATTGAAGTGCCCGTAAGCCTTGGATTGTCTTATGCCGTAATTCCCATTTATCGCTATTACAGCCAAAATGCGGTGGATTACTTTGCCGGTTTTGAGGAGCATCTGTCCTCGCAGGAATATTATACTTCGGATTATGATCTGTCAGGCTTTCACAGCCATATGATTGGTCTTGGATTCCGTTATAAAGATATATTCTCAAAATTTCGCGTATGGCGGGTGGGATTCAAGCAAATCGACCTGCGGTATAATTACTACAGCAGAAGTACAGGACTCGATGCGCACATCATTTCCATGGGTGCAGGATTTGCCATGCTGCCGAAGAAGAAGTAGTTTTTATTCAATCATTGCTTACTGTATAACCGCACACCTAACCGATTGATGTGAGCTATTTAATCCTGATTTTCTATCTGATGAAACAGGTACAGATCGATTTTAGGGAAACATCAGAATGGCTGTCATTACTACCGTGTCATTTTTTTATACTTAATACGTTTAGGGATAATATCTCCACCCAGGCGTTTTCTGCGATTTTCTTCATATTCTGTAAATGTCCCTTCAAAGAAATAAACGGAAGAGTCTCCTTCAAAAGCCAGGATATGTGTACAAATTCTGTCCAGGAACCAGCGATCGTGGGAAACAACTACGGCACAACCGGCAAAATTTTCTATCCCTTCTTCCAGCGCTCGCAAAGTATTGACGTCAATATCATTAGTAGGCTCATCAAGCAACAAAACGTTTGCCTGTGTTTTCAGCGTCATAGCCAGATGCAACCGGTTACGCTCACCACCTGACAGTACACTTATCTTTTTCTGTTGATCAGCTCCGTTAAAGTTAAAGCGACTAACATATGCCCGGGCATTCAGGGTTTTATCGCCAAAGGTGATTTCCTCATGGCCTCCGCTGATAACTTCATACACGGTTTTCTCCGGGTTGATATCAGCATGGCGTTGATCCACATAACCGATCTCCACAGTATCTCCAATTTTCAGTTCCCCGCGGTCCGGTTGCTCCTCACCCATAATCATGCGGAACAGTGTAGTCTTTCCGGCTCCGTTGGGGCCAATCACACCTACAATGCCAGCCTGGGGAAGCTTGAAGTTCATATTCTCAAACAGCAACCTGTCATCATATCCTTTAGCCAGGTCAACAGCTTCAATCACTTTTTTCCCAAGTCTCGGTCCGTTGGGAATAGGAATTTCAACTTTAGCTTCTTTTTCCTTTATGTCCTCTGCCATCATGGCATCGTAGTTATTCAAACGTGCTTTCCCTTTACTTTGTCTGCCTTTTGGCCCTTTTCTGGCCCATTCCAACTCATGTTGCAAAGCTTTTTGGCGTTTTGTTTCTTGTTTTTCTTCCAGTTGGAGACGATTTAGTTTCTGATCCAACCATGAAGAATAATTTCCCTGAAATGGTATCCCTTCTCCTCTGTCCAGTTCAAGTATCCATCCGGCCACATTGTCCAGAAAATAACGATCATGAGTAACGGCTATTACTGTTCCGTTATATTGTTGTAAATGTTGTTCCAGCCAGTGGACAGATTCCGCATCCAAATGGTTTGTAGGCTCATCCAGTAATAAAATATCCGGTTCCTGCAGTAAAAGTCGTGTAAGAGCTACACGTCGACGCTCTCCTCCGGAAAGCTTCCCGATCTTTGCATCTCCGGGAGGAGTCCGCAACGCATCCATTGCTAACTCCAGTTTGGACTCCATATCCCAGGCATCAAGCTGGTCAATACGCTCCTGTAGTTTCCCCTGCTGCTCCATCAAGGCATTCATTTTATCCGGATCGCTCATTAAATCCGGATCCATAAACTTATCGTTCACTTTCTCGTATTCTTCAAGAAGCTCTACGACCTCCCCTACACCTTCTTTTACAACTTCAATTACCGTTTGATTATCATCCAGTTTCGGCTCCTGTGGCAAATAACCTACAGAATAACCCGGAGAAAAAGTTACATCTCCCTCATATTGGTCATCCAAACCTGCAATAATTCTTAATACTGTAGATTTTCCTGCACCATTAAGGCCTAACAAACCGATCTTGGCTCCGTAAAAAAATGATAAATAAATATTTTTCAGGATGTGTTTTCCCTGGGGTGTATACTTATTTACATTAACCATTGAAAAGATAACCTTCTTATCATCTGTCATAAAGAATCATTTTGTCATTATAAAGTCCACAAAATTAACAAAATTCAGTGATCTTATTGTGTTTATTACAAAGAGCTTCAATTGATCATTGTCCCTGTTAATCTTATGTTAATTAGAAAACTATTATAAAATACTGTTGTTTTTACCAAATTATAAACCTTAAAAGCTATAATAAATATGAGTGTATTAGTTGGAAAAAAAGCACCACTTTTTAATGCTCCTGCTGTAATAAGCGGAACAGAAATAGTAAACAAATTTTCTTTGGAGCAATATCAAGGAAAAAAATATGTCGTATTCTTTTTTTATCCCAAAGACTTCACTTTTGTATGTCCGACGGAGATTCTGGCTTTTCAGAAAAAGCTTAAGGAATTTGAAAAACGCGATGTTGCCGTTGTGGGTTGCAGTACTGATTCTGAATTTTCGCACTGGAAATGGTTAAATACGGAAAAAGAAGACGGTGGCATTCAAGGTGTAACGTTTCCTATTGTAGCTGATTTATCAAAAACAATAAGTGAAAACTATGATGTATTGGCTGGTGAATACAGTTATGATGAAGAAACGGGTAACGCCACATTTGAAGGAGAACCGGTAGCCTATCGTGGTTTGTTTTTAATCGACAAAGAAGGCATTGTGCGCCATCAGGTTGTAAATGACATGCCTTTAGGACGGAGCGTTGAAGAGACATTGCGCATGGTTGATGCATTGCAATTCTGTGAAAAACATGGAGAAGTTTGCCCGGCCGACTGGCATCAGGGTGATGATGCAATGGTTGAAAGCCAGGAAAGTATTGCAACCTATCTGGCGAATCATTAATCATTTTTCTTTTAAGAACAGCATTTTATATTCCCGTATAGCAATGAGATGCTCTACGGGATTTTTTTATTGCCAGTAAAAGTAAAGGCTCTATTTTTGCGGTATGGAAAAAATCAGTTTTAAGCCCGGTACTTTAATTTATCCACTTCCAGCCGTGTTAGTCACATGTGGAGAATATGGTATAGATCATAATATTATCACCATAGCATGGACAGGCACAGTAAACAGTAAGCCACCGCGTTGCTACATCTCAATTCAGCCTGTTCGTCATTCCTATGACCTTGTCAGGAAGTATGGTGATTTTGTTATCAATTTGACCACAGAAAAACTTGCAAAGGCAACCGACTGGTGTGGGGTAAGGTCGGGGCGGGATTATAATAAGTTTGAAGAAATGCAGTTAACTCCCCGTCCTGCTCAGGAAGTTCAAGCCCCATTAATTGATGAATCCCCTATGAATATTGAATGCCGTGTGTTTGACATCATACACCTCGGGTCTCATGATATGTTTTTGGCGGATGTAGTTGCTGTGAATGCTGATAAGCGGTTTTATGATCATCAGACAGGAAAATTTGATCTGGCAGGGGCCAATCCAATCAGCTATATACATGGAAGATATTTTGAAACCGGTCAACGAATTGGAAAATTTGGATATTCTGTTGAGAAAAAAAGCAAATCAAACAGGAAGCATATAAAAAACAAGAGGTGAAAGCATTTTTCTCAAAATACTTCCACCTCTTTACAACCTTTTGTTGGTTGCCGGGCTTTATGCCCTTTTACAAACAACCTATGGTGGAGTTGTTTGTACTCCATCAATGGCCGTAGCCATAGTCAGGAGGCAGGTTAGAATAGTTCACTGAAGGTTCTGTTCAGGGGCACCCAAACGATCTCCGGTTGCCCGGTTATCGTCTTCTTTCACCTTAAACCTGCATATTGGCTAATCGAACAATTTGTTTCAGCAAGTTTCCCTGCTAACATCCATTGTGGTTATCGCCCAGGCTTTGACGAACCTGCAATACTTCTTGTCAATGCAGAACACTTTAAAGAAGTATGGCGTGACAGAAACATTAACTGTAACCTTTGAAGATTCCAGTTTAATGTTTTAGTGATTGTAACTGTAAATATCCGAAGATAAGTACCGTTACATTCTTTTCTATCAACTCAGCTTTTTTAAGAACTTTCAATAACAAATATAACTAAATCACTGTCCCTTGACAAGGCTTTGTCAAGGATTTGCATTAACATTAAATCAACAGGGGTTTTCAACAATTGTTGAAAACCCCTGTAGCTCTTTCTTATCACATTTAAAAAAAAATATTTCCAAACTAAAAATAAGGTTATGAACAGGCTGTTAATAAACTGTTTGTTCATATTAGTGATATTTTTCTTTTTCCTTTGCTTCATCCCAATATTTATCCATTTCTTCCAGAGTCATTGCCTGCAAGGAAAGTCCTTTATTTTCAATCTGATTTTCAAGGTATTTGAATCTTTTAATAAATTTTATATTGGTTCGTTCCAGAGCATCTTCCGGATTGATATCCATTTTCCGGGCATAATTGATTAAGGCAAACAAAACATCTCCAAATTCTTTTTCTTTTTTTTCTTTATCAACCGAGTTTTTTATTTCATTTTCAAATTCATCCAATTCTTCTTTCACTTTCTCAAAAACCTGATTATCATTATCCCAGTCAAAACCGACCCCGCTTGCTTTTTCTTGCATTCTGAATGCCTTAACGAGAGCTGGTAAAGATTTTGGAACACCATCCAATACTGATTTTTTACCTTCTTTAAGTTTAATTTTTTCCCAGTTATCTTTCACCGTTTTAGCATCATCCGCCTCCACATCACCATAGATATGAGGATGTCTGTGGATAAGCTTATCACTGATACCGTTTAAAACATCTGAAATATTAAAAGCTTCTTTTTCCTGCCCTATTTTAGCATAAAATACAATATGCAACATGAGATCGCCCAGTTCTTTTCTGATCTCGCTAAAATCTTTCTCAAGGATAGCATCGGACAGTTCATAGGTTTCTTCTATGGTAAGATATCTTAGGCTTTCAAGCGTTTGTTTCCTATCCCATGGGCATTGCTGCCTCAGATCATCCATAATATTCAATAATCGTTCGAAAGCTGCTTTTTCCGTTTCTTTCATAAGTTAATGATCTTAAAAGATACGATCCGGAAGTGTCTGTTAATATGCTTTTGCAAAAACAACCCTGCCTTTGGATGGTTTTCCTGAGAAAACACATTGTCCCGGTTCGTCATACCCTTCAAACGGGATCAAACGAATAGTGGCTTTTGTTTCCTGTTTGATTTTTTCTTCAGTTTCCGGTGTTCCGTCCCAATGAGCCAGGACAAAACCACTGTTGTTTTTAATTCTTTCTTTAAATTCTTCCCAGGTATCGGCCTTATGTGTATGTTCCTCTCTAAAATCAAGCGCTTTATTATAGAGGTTTTGTTGAATGTTATCCAGAAGATGTTCAATTTTATTAGCCAAATCGGTAGCCTGGTAAAAAGATTTTTCAAGTGTATCCCGCCGGGCAACTTCAACTGTTCCTTTATCCAAATCTTTAGGTCCTATTGCTATACGCACAGGTACCCCTTTAAATTCATATTCCGCAAATTTCCAACCGGGTTTATTGGTATCACGATCATCATATTTTACGCGAATACCTTTATCCTGGAGTTGTTTTTTAATCTCCAGTGCCTTTTCATTAACCCGTTCAAAATCATCATCATTTTTATAGATCGGAACAATTACAACCTGCTCAGGAGCAAGCTTAGGCGGAAGAACCAGACCGTTATCGTCTGAATGCGCCATGATAAGAGCTCCCATCAGGCGGGTTGATACACCCCAGGATGAGGCCCAAACGTATTGTTGCTTATTCTGCTTATCCAGAAATTTAACATCAAATGCTTTGGCAAAGTTTTGCCCAAGGAAGTGAGATGTTCCAGCCTGCAATGATTTTCCATCCTGCATTAAAGCTTCAATGCAATAAGTATCTTCCGCACCGGCAAATCTCTCCGATTCGGATTTTCGACCTTTCCAAACCGGTAATGCCATAAAATCTTCGGCAAAAGTTGTATAAACATCCAGCATCCGTGCTGTTTCCTCCAACGCTTCTGCTTTAGTTGCATGAGCTGTATGACCTTCCTGCCAAAGAAATTCAGTAGTACGCAAAAACAATCGAGTTCTCATTTCCCACCGGACAACATTTGCCCATTGATTTATAAGCAAAGGCAGATCACGGTAAGACTGTATCCAGTTCCGGTATGTATCCCAGATAATAGTCTCGGATGTTGGACGAACAATCAACTCTTCCTCAAGCCGGGCATCTTCATCAACAACAATGCCTTTTTTATCATCGCTTTCTTTAAGCCTGTAATGAGTAACGACAGCACATTCTTTAGCGAAACCTTCTACATGACTGGCCTCTTTTGAGAAGAAAGATTTTGGTATGAAAATTGGAAAATAAGCATTGCTATGTCCTGTATCTTTAAACATTTTATCAAGCGCATGCTGCATGTTCTCCCAAATGCCATATCCGTATGGTTTAATAACCATACAACCTCTTACTGCAGAATTCTCAGCAAGATCTGCTTTGATTACGAGTTCATTGTACCATTTTGCGTAATCCTGTTTGCGTGTTGTGAAATTTTTTGCCATATTTGAAATTATGGTATAGTATTTGAATATTATTAATTGAAATAAAAATTAGAAAGAACAAAAGTAATAATAACTTTGAAAAAAACGATTTACACAATAAAATCCCTTGGAGGAATAGCCATGAAAAATTTAATTAAAATTCTAACCGTCGCTCTCTTAGCTGTATCTTTGGCATCTTGTTCGGGATACAGAACAACATCAGTATACGATGATGTGTATTATTCACCGGATGATGAATATACCAGAACAACCACATCACAAACTGATTATACAACATCAGAAGAATACACCACCGTCGAACCTTCAAAGTCTTCATCGACAAACTCGTCAGAGTCTTATGACGATGAATATTATTATGAAGAAGAAGGCAGTCGTGAGTCTGCACCAACCGAAACAGAAACATATTCTGACGGTTCCGGAAACACATACATTACTAATAATTATTACGATTATTCATATTCTTCCAGGATTCGTAGATTTCACCGTGATTATACTCTTGGATTCGGATATTATGATCCATATTTTACAAATATGTATTGGTATACTTATGACCCATATCTTTACGGGACCAGCATTTATTTAGGTTATAGTTTCTGGTATCCTCACAGATATTACAGGCCATACTATTACAGAGGCTGGGGTTATTTCGGTTATGGATACGGCTTCGGATACGGATATCCAGGTTACCACGGTGGCTGGGGATACTGGGGTGGCTACCATGACGGTTATTACAACGGATACTGGGATGGTTATTATGATGGACTCTACGGTTATAACCACTCACACTATTATTATAACAGTAATGATTTAAATTCCAAACATTACGGACCAAGAACAGCAATAGGTTCTACTAACGGAAATGCAAGCACACGCTCACGATCAGATTATTCCTCAACCGGAAACTCAATAAGCAGAAATTCACTTGCGGCAATTTACGAAAATGATATAAACCGAAATAAAAGTGAAGATTTGTCGGACCGTGTAAACAGGAAAAGCGTTTCTGAAACAAATGAAAACAGTTCTTTGACAAGATCTGCTGACCGTACAACAACAAATAAGGAAACAGGTGTTCGCTCATCAGAAGACCTTTCCAAAGGTAATTCAACTGAAACAGTAAGCAAATCTGCAACCCGCACTACCACTGAAACCAACAGAGCTACTGGAAACCGTGAACTGGAAAGTAATGACAAAACACGAAAAACTGCTGAAACTGCTGGCAAAACAAGATCAACAGATTTAAACAGTACATCAACCCGGACAGAATCCGGAAAGACCCGTACCTATAAAAAACCTGAAAGCACAACGAGAAACAGCAATGATGTAGCGAATAATAGAGCTGAGTACCGCTATACAAAGCCCGAAAGGAAATACAATAAACCGGAAACAGTTCGCAAAACCCGTTATACACGTTCATCAACTTCAGGTAGCAACAAATACTATCGTGAACCTGGTTCACGGGCCACTTCAAGCCGCCAGTATACAAATCCGCGTTCACGAAGTAATTACGAACGGAGCACAAAAACAACAAGACCATCGTCAATAAACAAGAGCCGTTCATCCAATTATAACAGAAGCAGCACACCAAGCAGAAGTTATAATAAACCATCAAACAGCAGAAGAAGCTATAACAAGTCGAACAGCTCATCAAGATCAAGGAGTTACAACAAGCCGAGCCGTTCCAGAAGTTACAGTTCCCCAAGTCGCTCCAGAAGCTACAACAGGTCAAGCAGCTCAAAGAGCCGTAGCTACTCAAGTCCTTCGAGAAGCTCAAGCTCAAGCCGCAGCTATTCTTCACCCTCACGAAGCAGCAGCTCAAGCAGTAGCTCAAGCAACAGCAGTTCCAGAAGTAGCTCCAGAAGTGGTGGAAGACGATAAATTATAAGTTATATGTTCTTTAAAATAAAAACTATGAAGCATCCCTGGTTTTACGGGGCATTCCAGACCACGGATGCTTCTTCTTTAATAAAAAACAAAAAGTCATGAGAAAAATAATCATAGTATTTTTTCTAATCATCTCATTAGGAATATTCAGCCAGTTACAGGCACAATATGATGTAGATGCATTACGTTTCTCCTACCTTGGTTTCGGCGGAACAGCCAGAAGCATGGCCGTTGGCGGAGCATTTGGTGCTCCGGGTGCTGATTTCTCCAGTCTTAGCACAAACCCCGCAGGTATAGGCCTGTACAAAAACTCAGTGTTAATGATCTCGCCTTCCTTTTATTCCAGTAAGGTGGAAAGTGCATTTTATGATGAAGTTAATGATGACATAAAATACAGCTTTAATCTGCCTGGTGCAGGATTTGTTTTAAACCTTGAAAATCCGAACAGCAACTGGAAAAATATTCAGTTTGGTTTTGGATATAATAAATTACAGGCTTTTCATAGAAATACTGAAATTGAAGGATTTAATTACGAAAATTCTTTATTAACCCAATACCGTGATAAAGCAAATGCATTAGGAGAACTAAGTAAGTTTGATACTGAACTTGCCAACACGGTAAATTTAATGCCTTACGATTCTGCAACAGGGGAATATTGGGTTGATGCTCCTCATGGAGGCATAAACCAGCGTAAAAGCATTGAAGAAAGAGGCGCTATCAATGAAATGGCATTCTCCATGGGTGGTAATTTCCAGGATAAGTTATATGTTGGCATGACCATTGGCATTCCGGTCATTAATTATCAAATGGAATCCCGTCATTCAGAAACCGATATTAAAGACAGTATAGCTATGTTCCGGTCATTCAGTCTGGATGAAAAGCTGGAAACCACAGGCTCAGGAATCAACTTTAAGTTCGGATTATTATATCGACCAACAGATTGGGTCCGTTTAGGAGGTGCCATACATACACCAACTTTTTATTCATTGCACGAAGAATACAGCCGGGCTATGGCTTCAAATTTTGAAAACTCAGAATATAATGAGCAAGCAACCATTGAAGGCCAATTTGATTATGAGCTGACAACACCTATGAAAGCTATTGGAGATATTGCTTTTATCATTGGTAAATTCGGATTGATAACTGCTGAATATGAATATATCGACTATTCAACAGCACGTTTGAATGATGAAAATGACATTTCTACTCCATACAGCTATGACTTTAAAGACGACAATGATGCCATAGAAGACAAATATACATCCGCTCATAATATAAAATTAGGCGGAGAACTTAATCTGGCACCAATTCAAATACGGGCAGGTTATGCTTTATTCGGAAGCCCTTATGCAAATAACATTAATGATGGAGAAAGAACATATTATACTTTTGGGCTGGGCCTTAAAGAAAAACACTATTATGTTGACGTCGCTTACATCATTGAAAACTACGAAGAAGATTATTATCTCTACAGCCCTGAATACGTGAATGCTGCCGAAAACAAATACCAGTCAAACCGTTTAGTTCTTACCGTTGGCATTCGATTATAAAAAGTGCTGATATTATCTTACTCACTCAAATCCTGATCCTGCATCAGGATTTTTTTTAGCCTATCTGTTCCAGATAGGCTTCCGCTTTTTGATGTATACTTGATTTATATGTATCCGGATTCATATCCAGGCATTCTTCAAAAACTTCTTTTGCCTTATCCTGTTCACCTTTACTAAAATAAATCTCGCCCAGATGTAATGAAGCATTTGCTGCAAAATACAGGGGCAAATCCTTCCCTCTTCTGATTGTCAATTGATAATAATGTTTTGCTTTTTGCAAGTTATTTAATTTATGGTATATGCGAGCAATCCGATAAGTGTATTCCAGGGCATCCCTCTGGCTTAAAGAAGCCTTTGAGTCCTTTTGGCGAAGTATTTCATTCAAAGCTTTCTGGTAATAACCTCCATCAAATAATAACCGAACCTTTAATAGATATTTATTGGGAATTTCTTTGCTGATATATTCTTTTTGAGCTGCATTGTCAGCTCCGTTCATTTGTGAATCGTAGTTGTCAACATTAGCAATTGCAGCATAATATTCCTGTTTATTTCCTTTCAGTAATTTTATCCATGCAATCTTTTGAGCTGCTGCTTTTTTATACAGTTTACCAGGATATTTATTCAGATAAGACCTGAAGTAGTAAATAGCATTATAATCCTGCTTTTGCAGCATAGCTAATCCTCTCATATAATAATCCAGATAATAAAACGGAATCTCAGGTTTCCGGGGATATGGCCGGCTGATAATTTCAAGAGCTTTGTCATTGTATCCCAGGTCTTTATATAATGAAGCTGCAGCATATCTAATAAAAGGGCTATATTTGATATATGGCTTTAGGACATCCCGGGAAAAATAACTTTTAATGATGTTGAGCTCTTTTTGACCAGGATAAAAATTCCGGTAGCTGAATGATAAAAACAGAATACTTTCAGCTAACATATTTTGATCGCCCTGCACTTTAAGATAATGCTTAAAAACCTTGTCAAGAATTGACAGACCTTCTGTCACATTGCCATCTATCTTCAATATACGAATCACCCAGTTATATTGATCAGGTATGCTACCAAACAGAATCAACATAATTCCGTTCATCATTTGTGCAGGCATATAATGAGGATTATTTCGATTCAGATTTTGAATAAGGTGATATGCTTTGTTGAACTCCAAAGCTGCAGCAGCATATTCTCCAAACCTTGCTCTGGTAATCATTGATTCTATAAATAAGGTAGCTTCTGTAAATCTTGCATCTTCACTTTTTAAACCAGATAATAGCTCCCGGTGCTTCTTATTGCGTTGGTTGTATGTATCAAGTAAGGATTCATTTTCTGTCAGATTTATTTTCATAAATCTACTCAATTGATCCAGATATATCTTCTGTGTTTGCTTTAAACCGGAATACTCGATCAGATTTTCAGCTTCTGAAAACTGATGGCTCAAAACAAGCTTATGTATATATTCATAATCCACAGGCTTCCGTTCCTGTCCAAAAACATGAACTGCAGACCATAACAAAAGGAAAGAAAACAACCACTTTTTCATTACCGTCAAAGATAAAAAAATAGTTTTATTATTCTTCTTCTACCTTTTTCAGTTGTGGTTCTTTTTCATATACAATTTCTTCTATTTCATCATCTACAAGTATACGGCCACAATATTCACAAACAATAATTTTTTTGTGCATTTTAATATCCAGTTGACGCTGTGGGGGTATTTTGTTGAAACAGCCACCGCAAGCTCCGCGTTCAACTTTAACGACTGCAAGTCCATTACGAGCATTTGATCTGATACGTTTATATGCTGACAGGAGGCGATCTTCAATCAGTTCTTCATGCTCATCTGACATTTTAAGCAGATTATTCTCTTCTTTTTCTGTATCTTTCACAATGTCATTAAGCTCGTCCTTTTTTTCCTTCAGAGCATCTTTTCGCTCGTTAAGCACGGCTTTAGCATCTTCAATGGCTTTGTTTCTTTCATCTAATTCTTGCTGATGCTCTTTAATCCTTTTTTCATTCAATTGAATCTCCAGATTTTGATATTCCAACTCCTTTGAGATAGAATCATACTCGCGATTATTACGAACATTCATTTGCTGTTCTTCATATTTTCTGATCAACCCCTGGCTTTCTTTAATCGCTTCTTTCTTCTGTTCAATTGTTTTCTTCAACTCCTGAATATCATTTTCAAAGTTCTCCATCCGTGTTTCCAGACCTTTGATTTCATCCTCAAGGTCCTGGACTTCCAAAGGTAACTCACCACGTATCATACGGATGCTATCAATTTTGGAGTCTATTTTTTGCAAACTGTAGAGTGAGACAAGTTTCTTTTCAACTGTAACATCTCGACCTGCAGGTCGAGATGTTGCCGGTTTATCTTTCTTAACAGTTTCTGACTTTTTCTTTGCCATATCAAACGTTATTTGCTTATTTAATAGTATTTAACAGGATTTGTATTCACCTGCGAAATTCGAACTGCAAAGTTAGAAAAATTTTCGATTAATATATCTCTTATTAAATGTTTTGTGAATTGTTCAGTTTCATAATGTCCGGCATCAATTAGTACAAATTCATCAGCGGACATAAAAAAGTCATGATATTTGAGATCAGCTGTTAAAAAAACATCTGCTCTTTTTTTTATAGCTTCCGGGATCAAAAAGCTTCCGGCTCCTCCGGATATTGCTACCTTATTGACTTCCTCAACCGATCCTGAATAACGCAAAAATTGAATATCCAATCGCTCCTTAATCAGTTTAAAAAAGTCTTTGAGCGATAGCGGTTTTTCAAGCATTCCTATTGCACCTGAACCAACCTGACCATGAGCATTATCCAGTGAATAAATATCATAAGCAACCTCTTCATACGGGTGGGCTTTCTGCATTGCATTAAGCACCTTCCATTGCAAATGAACAGGAAATACAGTTTCCACGCGCTGTTCCGGTTCAAAATGAATTTTGTTTTTTTTACCAACAAAAGGATTAGTTCCTTCACCGGCACGAAAAGTTCCCTGTCCTTTCAGATTATAACTACAACTGTCATAGTCACCTATCTGTCCCGCTCCTGCTTTAAAAACAGCCTCTCTTAAACTGTCTGCATAATCCTCCGGAACAAAAACCACCAGCTTTTTTAATATATCAACTTTGGGTTTTAACAAGCTGAAATCATGGAGTCCTATTCTCTTAAAAAGCTCGCGGTTTACACCTGTCCATGCATTATCAAGACTAGTATGGGCAGAATAAATCATAATGTCATGCTTTACCGCTTTCAGCAAAATTTCCTGAACGATATCTCCTTTTACTATTTTTCTTAACGGCTGAAAAATCAACGGATGGTGTGTTATTATCAGATTATCTCCCTGCTGAATAGCGTCATCTAATACATCCATAGTCATATCAACCGCCACAAGTATCCCTTTTACTTCAACATCAGGATCACCGGTTATCCAACCCGAATTGTCATATGATTCCTGATATGCAAGTGGTGCTATAGATTCTAGAACTTTAGTAACTTCCTTTGCTTTCATTTTATTTATTTTTTACGAATATAATCAATCTTAAAAAGAGAAGATAAAATTTAACTTATATTGATTATCTTTGTCATTATTGGATCATTTTTTGTACTTGTGATATTTATGAAATCAAAACAACATATATTGTTCTACCTGATTATACTGAACTTATCGTTAATTAGTTTAATAGGTAACGCACAGGGAGTATCCAAACAAACCTTTGAACAAATCTTCAAAGAACAGGATATTTCTAAATTGAATAGTTATTTGAACTCAACAATCGAACTAAAGACACCCACAAAAGAAGGTAGTTATTCCAAAAAACAAACACATCTAATATTAAAAGAATATTTTTCAAAGCATCCTGTCAAAAACTTTAAAATACAACGTGAAGGCACTTTTCCAGATGGTTCTGTTTTTTATCTATGTGACATGACAGACACGCCGGGACAAAATTACAGAGTATATTTTGTGAGTAAAAAAACATCCGGTGAATGGTTGATTCATATTTTACAAATTGAAAAAAGTTAACTTTTTTACTTCATTATTTTGGATTTATGGATTTAAAAGAAATTATTGCAGAAGCATTTAAAGAAGACCAGGGGACGGGCGATCATACTTCTTTATCGACAATTCCAAAAGATGCAAAAGGCAGTGCGCGTATAATTGCCAGGGAACAAGGGATCATTTCCGGTATTGATACAGGGTGTTCTGTTTTTCAATATTATGATGAACATTTAAAATTACACACTTTCTTTTCCGATGGAGATACGATTCAGAAAGAAGTCGCCATTTTACAGGTTTATGGTAATGTATCTTCAATACTTCAGGCTGAGCGTCTGGCGTTGAATTTTATGCAGAGGATGAGTGGAATAGCCACTAAAACCAAAGCATACAGCGATGCAGTTAAGGGATACAAAGCCAGGATACTGGATACCAGAAAGACAACACCATTATTACGTGAACTGGAAAAAAAAGCAGTACACGATGGAGGCGGATACAATCATCGCATGGGTTTATATGATATGATCATGATCAAGGATAACCATATCGATTTTTCCGGTGGCATAGCCAGGGCTATTGATGCTGTTGAACAATATCAGAAAAAACATAAATTAAACTTACCGGTTGAAATTGAAGTGCGCAATTTTGAAGAGCTAAATGAGGTAATGCGACATGGCCAAATTAACCGGATAATGCTGGATAATTTCAGTCCTGAGGATATTACAATTGCCATAAATATTATTAACGGAAAATATGAAACCGAAGCTTCCGGTGGTATTACATTAGAAACAATCAGAGATTATGCAGCTACCGGAGTTGATTTTATATCTGTTGGGGCACTAACTCACCATATTAAAAGTTTGGACCTAAGCCTAATTGCTGACTTTTAACATGTCAAAACCATTAAAAAAATATAAAAGCCAAATCAGGGAAAAGAAATGGTATGACAAGATCAGGCAATGGACAAAGAAAATTATTCTGCCTGGTTTTGATGGAATACCACTATATGATGTCGTTGATTTTTTTCTGAAAGGAATCCGTAAAGGCTCTATTAATACCCGGGCTGCTGCAATTGCCTTTAAGTTTTTACTGGCCATCATCCCCTCCCTCCTAATTTTCTTTACCATAATTCCATACATCCCTATTGATGGTATTCATGAGACACTTATGGAACTAATTAAAGAATTCATGCCTCCTAATGCATTTAAAGCGACCGAAGAAACAATCAATGACATTATAAGTCATAAAAGAGGTGGATTACTCTCAATTGGTGCTCTGATGACATTTTATTTTGCCACTAATGGGATTACAAGTATCATAGATGCATTTAATAATACTATTCACATTGATGAACGCAGGAGTTTTTTAAAACGCAGACTAACTGCAATTTGGCTGGTCTTTATTGTGGCTATCATACTAATTACGGCCATAGCACTTATTACGTTTGGTTCAGAATTTTTGCATTTTTTAGTTAAGCAGGACATTATAAATTCCGGATTTGAATTGACAGCTATAGAAATCGGGAAATGGATAGTTTCTATCGCCATATTATTTTTTATGATTTCATTTGTTTATTACATGGCGCCGGCAAAACAATTTAAATTTCGCCTTATATCAGCCGGTTCCACACTGGCTACTTTCTTTTCCATTTTGGCAACGTTAGGTTTTAATTTCTTTATCAATAACTTTGGAAGATATAATGCGTTGTATGGATCTATCGGAACGCTAATTGTCATTATGCTCTTTATATATTTCAATTCACTTATCCTTTTAATCGGCTTTGAATTAAATGCCAGTATCCTTTACGCCAGCTTACAAAATAAATCTTATAAAAAAAAGAAGCCAAAACAACAGAAAAACAACTAACTATCCTTGTTTTAATTACAAATTTTTATCCGGGTTTAACAATTATACATCCTAAAATAAAGCAAAAATATTTGGAAAGATAAAAATGATAATATATATTTGTTCCGTTATTTAATTAACATTGTTATATTTTTAACATTTACTATTTTAGCAATTGCTAATATATATACCCTTCTTTTTTTTGACCTTTTATTATAACTGCTAAGCTTCTCCGCTTAGCAGTTTTTTTCATAATTTGGTGCAAATTTTCCAACATGAAACATTTAATTGCATTAACAATTCTATTCTGCTCATTATCAACTCCCGACAAAACACAGGACGGTTATGAAAAATACTGGCAACAACGAACAAAATACACGATCAAAGCGAAAATAAACACTGAAACTGATATTCTATCCGGTCATGAAAAACTCATATATTTTAATCAATCGCCACATAGCATAAAAAAGCTTTATTTTCACCTTTACCAAAACGCTTTTCAACCCGGATCATATCTTGACAAAAGACAAACCGCGTATGGAAATCCATTTTATTTCGGTAAATATGAATCCAAAGGTAAAGGTATTGAAGTCAGGGATGTAAAGATCGAAGGCTCAGAAGCTACTTACATCATTGATAATACCATCATGGAAATACCTTTGGAAGAACCTTTAAAGCCAGGAGACAGTATTCAAATTGAAATGAATTTCAACACATATTTTGATATCACTGCAAGTTGGCGAAGGATGCGGGTTTATAAAGCCTATGGTGTAAAAAATTATAACGGAGGTCATTGGTATCCCAGGATATCTGTATTCGATCGTAAATTTGGCTGGACCGCTGATCAACATTTGGTACATGAGTTCTATGGTGATTTTGGGTATTATGATGTCCATATTGAGATGCCCAAACAATATATTATTGATGCAACAGGCCTTTTACAAAACAGACAAAAGGTTTTACCTGAAAAACTACGAGAGAAGCTGGATATTTCAAATTTTAAAAACAAACCACTTTATTCACAACCTTCCCAAATCATAAAGCCAGGTTCTGAAACCAAGACCTGGCATTTTATGGCTGACAATGTACATGATTTTGCATTTGTCGCAAGTCCGTTGTTTCGCATTGGTGAAGTTCAATGGAATGGAATTACATGTCGTTCGTTAGCAATGGAACCACATGCAGCAAAGTGGCAGGATGCAGCGCAACTCACCGCCGATATCATAAAGATATTTTCAGAAGATTTCGGCAAATATGCTTATCCTAAAATGATTGTAGCAGATGTCCGCTCTGGCATGGAATACCCGATGCTAACCATGAACAATGGACTTTCTCCCGATTACGCTTATATTTTTGCTCATGAGATCGGCCATAATTGGTTTTTCGGTGCTGTTGGCACAAACGAAACCTACCGGGCTTCTCTGGATGAGGGATTTACTCAGTTTTTAACTTCCTGGGCTTTGGAGAAACTCAGCAAAAAGCGAAATATCGCATCAGGCAACAAAAACCGGTTTCCCTACAATAAATATAAAACCAAAAATCTTCGATATAAAACTGTTTACAAGCGTTATTTTGAAGATGCCTTTTATCATAAAGGAACCCGATTAAATCAGCATTCGGATAAATTCAATACTGCCAATCCCTATGGCCGCGTATACAGACAAACGTATTACAAAGGTGCAGTTATGCTTTATCAGTTGAAATATGTCCTGGGTGATTCTCTTTTTCAATCGTGTATGAAACATTATTATGAAACGTGGAAATTCAGACATCCTTATCTTGAGGATATGCGAAATTTATTTATAAATCATTCAGGAGTTAACCTTAACTGGTTCTTCGATCAGTGGTTAAACTCCAGAAAAACTATTGATTACAGCCTAAAATCAGTAAAAAAATTAAATAAGAAAGAGACAAAAATCAAACTCGAACGAAAGGGTCGTATGGAAATGCCGCTGAATGTCCTGGTCATATTAGAAAAAGGCGATTCAACTTTTTACCATATTCCCAATCGACGATTCATCAAAAAAACCAATTATCAGGTGCTAAGCAAATGGTATGGCTGGGATAAATTAAATCGAGAATATACATTTTTAATAAACAGTGATTCTGATGTTTCTAATGTAATTATTGATCCTGAGCACAATCTCGCAGATATGAACCGAATGGACAACAGTTTAAAGTCCAATGCCATACTTGATTTTGACTATCTGGTCCATCAACCGGCTAATCCGGATCAATATGAATTTTATTTAAGGCCTGATCTTTGGTGGAACAAAATTGAAGGATTAAAAGCAGGATTCAATTTAAACGGTTCTTATATGAAAGAAATCCATGCATTTGATCTTTCAGTTTTTTATAACAGCGGTGTATTTGCTCAGAATGATGCTCCTTTGCCATTATCCTGGGAGCTTAATTACAAGACCCGGATTAACAAAGAACCCGGTAAAACATTCTTCAAACTACATTCCATCAATGATGCCGGATGGAATTTCAACAGTTTTTCAATAGAACAACACAACCACAGCAAAAAACTCAAATATGGCATTAGCCTGAACTCTTCATATATGGGAGATAATCAAACTATAGAATATATATCCACAGAATCAGTATGGGACAGTTATGTCAGAAACACACCTTACATATATCTGAAAACATTTTTTGAAAAACAAATTCCAGAGGGAGATTTACATTTCTCACTGACAACCGGAATTGGTGACATTTCCAATTCAAAAGTCAATTTCATCATTCATAAAACCTTTCAAATAGGGAAGCTCAACTTAAGGAATCGTGGTTTCATTCAATACAATCTTGAAACAAATTATCCGTCTGAAGATGCATTATTGCTAAGTGGTGCAAATGCATTGGAGCAAATGCAAAACAGGATCACAAGAAGCCATGGCATTATTCCTCCTGGTTGGCGTACTTTTGAGCTATCGCCAAATCACTTTCATTACAAAGGAGGCTTAAACCTAAGAGGTTATAGCGGTGCTATTCTTGCTTTAGAAAATGAAGAAGGACAGATTCAATACCGGCATAGAGGAAATACAGGGATATCAGTGAATACTGAGCTAAGTGCTGCCCGAATGCTTCAGCCGGTTCCAGAAAAACTTAAAAAATATTTGATGGTTGATTATTATACTTTCTTTGATGCCGGGCTACTTGATAATGCAAACATTTCCAGTTTGCCACATTTCAATAATGTTTTTGTAGATGCAGGCATTGGAGTAAGCTTAAATATTTTGCAATGGTGGAGGTTTGAAAAGATAAACCCTTTAAGCATAAGATTAGATATGCCCCTCTTTTTGAATATAAAACCATATGGAGATGATAAATATTTCAAATTTCGATGGCTAATTGGAATTGAAAAAAGTATTTAGCCTGGATTTTTCGTAAAAAATACAGGTTAGATGAACAAGTTTTTCCCTTTGAACTTGTCAAAGGTTTGAGCATATATGGAAAACGAGCATAAACTTATAAAGCAACTCCGTAGAGGAAACGAAGCCGCTTACAGGCATCTTATTGAAAACCATAAACAAATGGTTTATCTTACAGCTTATGGTTTTCTACATAACCAGACTGAATCTGAAGATATTGCTCAAGAAGTATTTGCTGAGGTTTTTCGGTCTGTTCATAAATTTAAAGGTGATTCAAAACTCTCCACCTGGCTTTATAGAATAACAGTTAACAAATCAATCAATGAATTAAAAAAACTAAAACGAATGTCCGGCGCGAGACGCAGCGAAACTTCTTTTCAGCCTGAAGACAATGAAGTTATTGAAGTTGAAGATATCAGTAATCACACCCCCGATAAAATCCAGGAAAACCAGGAGCGAAAAACAATACTGGAAAATGCCATCAATGAATTGCCCGAGAACCAGAAAACAGCATTTGTTTTACATAAGTACGATCAACTCCCTTATAAAAAAATTGCAGAGATAATGGAAAGTTCACTTTCTTCTGTAGAATCATTGATTCACAGAGCAAAATTAAACCTTCAAAAAAAGTTGATCCATTATTATAAATCTTAGCACAAGTTTATTCATTATTTAATGTCATAATATAAGAAATTCAAAAACATGGACTGTAAAAAGGCACATAACAATTTCATTTTTTACCTTGATAATGAACTGAATTATCCAGAACAGAAAGATTTGGAAGAACATCTTAAGCATTGTACCTCATGTCAAAAGTTATTTGATGATATACAATCTACTTATAGCCAAACAGATGCTCCAAAGATATCTGAAAACTTTACTCAGAAAGTAATGGATTATACTTTTAACAGGTATGCCCAAACAAAATCAGTAAAACAGTTCATAAAATTTGCCCGAAATCTTGCAGCTGTAATTCTGTTTATGCTGGTCAGTTTGTCAACCCTGATCGTTGTTTCGGAAACAAATAAACGGCAATATGCCAAAAGTAACAACAGCAGCGAAACAGAGTTCATAAATTACTACTTTTCTGATCTCGAGGTATATAATTTAGAAAGTTATTATAACGTAACTAAAGAAGACCAATAATCATGGATATAAAGAAACAAAAACAGCTCTTAACATGGATCGTTATTCTTTTGGTTGTATTAAACCTCAGTGTAATCGGGCTTTTGATATTTAATAAGTATAGTCCGGATAGCACAACATCAAACTATAACCAACGTGATGAGTATTACAATAACAAAAACAGGGGACACTTTGATCATACACCCGGCAGAATGATGAATGAACGGTTCAATTTCAATGAAGCACAGCGCGAAAAATTAATAGAATCTGCCCATTTGCATCATCAAACTATGACCAGTTATAAGGATTCTATACAGTATTATAGAGGCAGGATGATACAGGAGATAGCTAAAGAAACTCCGGACAACAACCTTTTAGATCATTACATTAATCAAATCGGGCTCTATCATGTCAAAATGAACCGTGCCACCACGAAACATTTTATGGAAATAAAAAGTATTGCAACCCCTCAACAAAAGGATAAAGTTCATGATTTCCTTATAAATGTTGCACAAAGAAAAGAATTTGGAATGCCACATCACAGAGGAAATAAGCATCAGCATCATTCAATGAGAAACAGACCAAATCGACAATAATAAATATTTTTCAATAATCAAAAAAAAAGGAGTAATTATGAAAACTAAATTAAATTTAATTCTAATATCCACGCTTTTATTGGGCATCGTATCCACAGGATTTGCTCAACGCGGACAAGGAAAGGGAATGCGTATGAACAATGATCAACGCGGCATGAAACAACATATGATGTGCCAGAATATCCCTGACCTGACAGATGAACAGGAATCACAAATTGAAGCCTTGCGAATCCAACATCTTAAGTCAACAACAGCATTAAGGAATCAGTATCAAGAAAAAAAAGCACGGATTCGCACACTCACAACAGGTGATAATATTAACCTTGGAAAAGCTAAAACTATTGCAGGTGAAATTGGTGACCTGAAGGCCAAAATGTTAGAAAACAGAATAGAGCATCAAAACAAGATACGGAATGTACTGACCGAAAAACAAAAGATATACTTTGATGCTCATAAACGTCATTCATCCATGGGTAATAAGTACAATAAACATCATAAAAGACCCGGAATGCGCGGTGATTGCATGTCTAAGCCACAGCGTCCTTCCCGCCAACTTAGCGAATAAACAGATTTGATCAATTTACAAAAAGTGCGAAAAGTAAAATTTTCGCACTTTTTATTTATAGAATGTACCAGAACAACTATCTTCATATGCTCCCGTTACTGATGACCATACATTTTTGATATTCTCTTTATTAAGGACTGCAAGAAAAGCAAATATCACCGACTCTTTATAGTCAATAATCTGTTGTTCCGGAACAATAATAGTATGATGAGTTTTTTCTCTTATCCGGGTTACCAGATAGTTATTTTTAGCTCCTCCTCCGGTTAATAACACTTTCTCATAACCTTTGACCTTGCTTACAGCTTTTGCAACCTGATCAGCGATATGTTCAGTATATGTAGCAAGATTATTAGCTGGTTTTTTATCCATTCTTTTGTTTATCCTCTTTAAAGTCTCTTCCAGCCACTCTCTACCCAGTGACTTTGGTGGTTCTTTGTCGTAATATTCTAAATTATTCAGCACATTTAACAACTGCTTATTAATTTTACCCGATTTTGCAAAAGCTCCTTCCCCGTCATAGGGTTTATTAAGCTTTTCTGCCATAGGATTTAACAAAAGGTTTGCCGGACAAATATCATACGCAATCATTTTTCCATATTTTTCATACGATATATTTGCAAATCCACCCAGGTTCACCCGAAACATATAATCGTTAAAAAGATAATAATCACCAACAGGGGCAAGCGGGGCACCTTGTCCTCCTTTCAAAACATCTTCATTACGAAATTCAGAAACAGTTGGCACACTTGTTGAAAGCGCCAGTGCTTTACCTGAACCAATCTGATATGTCAATTTGGCTTTGGGCTGATGAAAGACCGTATGGCCATGAGATCCTATAAGTGATGCCTTCAGATTATACTTCTTCATAAACGCATTAATATTTTGACCTATATAGAAACCGTATTTTTCATTTAGCTGCAACAGTGAAAAAGCATCCAGTTTGTGAGCATTGCTTAAAGTTTGGCTCCAATCATCAGTATAGTCTATTGTTTGTGCATTTACAATCTCAAAATTCCAGTGATCATTATTTCTTTGAATGAAATTACAGCATGCTATATCCAAGCCATCGGTGGAAGTTCCGGACATTACCCCAATAACATTTCGGTAGTTTAACATTATTGTTTGTTTTTACAATTGCTGTTAATCCAGTGATTTCAATAGTTTCTCCATCTTAATTCCCCTGGAGCCTTTGATAAGTATCACAGTATCGGATAAAGGATTAGTTTTAAGATATTCTGCAGCCTGTTCTGAATTATCAAACAGTAAATAACTATTGTTTTTCGCTACTTTATTGAATTCAGTCCCCACAAGAATAACCTGATCAAAACTAAATTTATCAATAGTTTCAAGTATTTCTTTATGATATATTTCACTTTGCTTACCCAATTCGAGCATATCACCCAACGCAACAACTTTTGCATCGTGATCACTTTGGAAGGCATGTAAATTTTCCAGAGCGGCAATGACACTGGTTGGATTAGCATTATATGAATCCAGAATAATTGTATTGTTCCCGGATTTTATCAGTTGCGATCTGCTATTATCGGGGGAATATTGTTCAATTGAATTGATTATATCGTTTTCGGCTATTCTGAAATATTGTCCAATTACAACAGCAGCAGTTATATTCTGGAAGTTATAGATACCTGTCATTTGTGTTTGAATCTCGTTGTCATTCCATTGAAATTTAATAAAAGGAGAGCCAGAAATTAAATGAAGATTATTCTTTTCCGGGCCATAAAACACCCGTGGTATTTCCTTGCTGTATCTTATGAGAAGGTTATCCTTTTCATTAACAAAAAGTAGTCTGCCGTT
>JAIPAE010000032.1 GCA_021740245.1 Bacteroidales bacterium
GAGAAAATTGCAACGTGGGAAGGGCATAAGTATACGCAAGAAGAAGCCAAAGAAATATCCGGAGTTAAAAATGTAATGTGGGTTGATTCTTTTGATGATATATTGAAACAAACCAGCACGCTGACAAGTCAAATATATCTTAATCAGAATGAGCACTGGGGAGCTGGTGACTACCCCCAATCCATGCAAATGCGTGAAGGAAAAAAATTAAAAGAACGGTTCCCATTTCATAATTATCTCAGACTTGCACCCTTGATGACAGAAATAAGACTCGTTAAGCAGCAATCAGAAATAAGTACAATGCAGCAGGCTTGTAATATTACAGCAGATGCATTCAAACGGGTTTTGAAGTTTGTTAAACCCGGGATAAACGAATATCAGATTGAGGCTGAAATCACTTATGAATTTTTACGCAAAAGAGCAATGGGTCATGCTTATGCACCAATTGTAGCATCCGGCGACAATGCTGCAATCTTGCATTACACTGATAATAATGGTTTGGTAAAAGACGGTGATTTGATTTTGTTTGACATCGGATGTGAATATGATCATTATTCCAGTGATATGTCGAGAACCATTCCGGCCAACGGAAGATTTTCAAAGCGGCAGAAAGAAGTTTATAATGCAGCGCTTCGTGTTTTTAAGAAAGCCAGAGAAATGATGAAACCCGGAATTACAATAGATCGGATTAATAAACAAGTGGGAAAATTATTACAGAATGAGCACATTAAATTGGGGCTTTACAGTAAAGATGATATTGCGAATAAAGATGAGGCATTAAAGTTGTTAAAGACTTATTACCCTCATGGGACAAGCCATTTTATGGGACTGGATGTTCATGATGTAGGGACAAAATATGAACGCCTGGAGGCTGGTATGGTTTTAAGCTGCGAACCGGGAATTTATATTAAGGAAGAAGGAATCGGAATCCGGTTGGAAAATGACATACTGATAACGCTTGATGAACCGGTAGATTTGATGAAAGATATACCATTAGAACCAGATGAAATTGAAGAATGGATGAGTAAATAAAAAAAAGCTGGTTCTAAACCAGCTTTTTTAATTTATTTTTTATTGCTTTTCATGTCATCCAGAGAACGCTTAACTTCATATGTTTCAAACCCTTCAATGATATCACCAACTTTTATGTCATTGAAGTTTTCAATATTCAGTCCACATTCATAACCTTTCACAACCTCTTTCACATCATCTTTATATCGTTTCAATGATCCGAGTTTTCCGGTATAAACAACAATACCGTCTCTTATAAGCCTTACATCGGTGTTTCTGTGTAATTTACCGTCCAGCACGTAACAACCGGCAACTGTACCAACTTTAGTGATTTTGAAGGTATTACGCACTTCAAGGTTGGCGACCACTTTTTCCTTAACTTCAGGAGACAAGAGGCCTTCAATAGCGTCCATCACTTGCTGTTTGGCTTCATAGATTACAGAGTATGTTCGGATATCAATTTGTTCCTGGTCTGCCAGTTTTCGAGCTCCCATACTTGGTCGAACCTGGAATCCGATAATGATGGCATCAGAAGCAGAAGCAAGCAATACATCAGATTCAATAATAGCACCTACCGACTTATGGATCACATTAACCTGAACCTCCTCGTTGGATAGCTTCAACAGTTCGTCAGCAAGGGCTTCAACAGAACCATCCACATCACCTTTTACTATGACATTCAACTCTTTAAAATCTCCAATTGCAATACGGCGGCCAATTTCGTCAAGGGTAACATGTTTTTGTGACCGGATACCCTGTTCGCGCTGTAATTGTTGACGTTTGGTAGCGATGTTTTTAGCTTCCCGCTCATCTATCATGATAGAAAAACTATCTCCGGCATTAGGTGCTCCATGCAATCCCAGCATTAAAACTGGTTCACTGGGGCCAACAGTTTCTACTTCCTGGTTTCGTTCATTATACATGGCTTTAACACGACCATAATGACTGCCTGCTAAAACGATATCTCCGATTTTCATTGTTCCGCCCTGCACCAGTAATTTGGCTACATAGCCTCGTCCACGGTCCAGGGAAGATTCCAGGACTGTTCCTACAGCATGTTTATCCGGATTAGCCTTCAACTCAAGTAGTTCAGCTTCAAGCAGCACTTTTTCAAGGAGGTTGTCTACATTCTGACCATGTTTGGCAGAGATATCCTGACTTTGATACTTTCCTCCCCAGTCTTCAACAAGCAGGTTCATATTAGCTAATTCCTGCTTCACTTTATCGGGATCAGCGCCAGGTTTATCAATTTTGTTGATAGCAAAGATAATAGGAACACCAGCTGCCTGAGCATGGTTAATAGCCTCTTTGGTTTGAGGCATGATCCGGTCATCGGAGGCAATTACAATGATTGCAATATCTGTGATGTTAGCTCCCCTGGCCCGCATAGCTGTAAATGCTTCGTGACCGGGTGTGTCAAGAAAAGTAATAGATCTGTCATCCGGAAGTTCAACTTCATAGGCACCAACATGCTGCGTAATTCCTCCTGCCTCGCCGGCAATAACATTGGCTTTTCTAATGTAATCAAGCAATGAAGTTTTCCCGTGGTCTACGTGTCCCATAACCGTCACTATTGGAGAACGTGGTTGGAGTTTTTCCGGATCATCCTGTTCTTCTTCTTCATCTACTTCTTCCTGCTCCTCTACACTTACAAAATCAACTTCATAACCAAACTCGTCAGCCAGAATTGTTATGGTTTCGGCATCAAGACGCTGGTTTATGGAAACAAACATGCCCATTGACATACATGCTGAGATAACCTCGTTAACGTCAACCTCCATCATGTTGGCTAACTCATTGGCAGTTACAAATTCAGTCACCTGAAGAACTTCTTGTTCCTGCTCTTTCTTTTCTTCCTCTTTTATGCGGCTTTCGGAAGCAACTTTACGTTTTTCGCGTCTGTGTTTTGCTGCTTTCGACTTTCCTCCGCCGGAAAGCTTTTCCAGGGTTTCCTTAATTTGCTTTTGAATTTCTTCTTCTGTTGGCTCGTGTTTGACCTGTTTCCTTTTGCTTTTACGTTTTTGCCTTTTGGATTGTTGTTTCGGCTCATCAGCCTTTTGTTTCTGCTTTTTACCCTCGCCTGCTTTTTGCTGAGCATTTGGATCAATAGCTTTTTTTATTCGTTTGCGTTTTTTCTTTTTGCTTTTTCCTACTTTATCGTCCGTAGATGACGCAACCGGTTTCTTTTTGCTGTCTTTCTGTTTACTTGCTGGTAAATCTATTTTACCTAAAATATTGGGGCCTTTCAGCTTTTCAAATTCTGTTTTAACAAAGCCTTTTTCGTTGTTTTCCTCTTTTGTTTTATCTATTTTCTCCTTAAGTGGTTCCTGAGGTTTTTCAGGTTTTTCTTTTTTTAATTCTTCAGGTTTTGATTTAGTTTCTTGTTTTGTATCTTCAGTTGGTTGGGTTTTATCTTTCTTTTTTACCTCTTTTGTTTTATCTTTTGTCTTTTCTGTTTGTTTTGAGGGTTCTTTTTCTTCAGTTTTCTTTTTCGATTTTTTAGGACGTGTGGAGTTCTCAATTTTATCCAGGTCAATTTTACCCTGGATATTCACCCCATTTTCTTTATCGGCTTCTTGCTTCGACTTTTGTTTTTTGTCGGTTTCTTCTTTTTCTACTTTTTCTTCCTTTTTCTTTTCTTTTGTTTCATCTTCTGTATGGCTGGATTCAGCAAAAGATTCTTTTTCAAAATCGCCGGTATCTTCCGGGGATTCGTTTATTGATTCCTGTTGTTTTTCGTCTGTTTTATCTTTATCGGAAACTTGCTTTTCATCTTTTTGAGAAATTCCTGAAGTGTCTTCTGTGGAGTCTTCTGTTAATTCAGCATTGGTTTCTTTTTCTTTCTGATCGTTCTCTTCCTGATTTTCTGAAACAACATCAGTTTTATCAGACTGGACTCCGTGTATAATGAGTTCTTCACCTTCTTCTTCAGGTGTTTCAGTTGTTTCTTCCTGAGGTTGGTCTTCTATAGAAACCGATTCCCGTTTTGCATGACTAAGTCCGATTTTCTCAGATTCTTCCTTGGCAGTTTTATCAGACTCGAATTCCTGAACTAATAAGTCATAAGCCTCAGGGTCAATTTTGGAGTTTGGCTTTGCATCCACCTCGATGCCCTTATTATTCAGAAACTCTGCAATAGTCTGAATACCAAGATTAAACTCTCGAGCTACTCTACTTAATCTTAATGGTTTTTTGTTAGCTGCCATATAAATCCTTTATAATTATCATTTCGGAATAAAGTCCAAAAATGCAAAATAAATCTTTGTTATTCAAATTCTTCTCCTAAAATACGGATAACTTCTTTGACGGTTTCTTCTTCCAGATCAGTTCTTTTGACCAAATCATGAATATCATAATCTAATACCATTTTCGCCGTATCGCAACCTATATTTTTGAATTCGTCAATGATCCATTGGTCGATTTCATCTGAAAACTCCTGTAAGTCAACATCTTCAGCATCACTTTCGGTATCACGGAAAACATCAATTTCGTAACCTGTTAGCCTGCCGGCCAGCTTGATGTTATGTCCTCCCTTACCAATAGCCATTGAGACCTGATCGGGCTTTAAATAAACCTCAGCTCTACCGGTTTCGTCATCCAGTTTGATGGATTGGACTTTAGCCGGGCTTAAAGCACGTTGAATAAAAAGCGTTTTATTATCCGTATAGTTAATGACATCAATGTTCTCATTGCGTAATTCTCTCACAATACCGTGAATTCTGGAGCCTTTCATTCCAACACAGGCTCCTACGGGATCGATGCGTTCGTCATAAGATTCAACAGCAATTTTTGCCCGTTCACCAGGCTCCCGAACGATCTTACGAATTGTAATTAACCCATCGTATACTTCAGGTACTTCCTGCTCAAATAAACGTTCCAAAAATGCAGGTGAGGTTCGGGATAATACAATAGATGGCGTGTTGTTCCGCATATCAACTTTAAGCACAACGGCTCTGATTGTATCTCCTTTGCGATAAAAATCCGATGGTATTTGTTCTGACTTGGGTAATATCAGCTCAATACCCTCATCGTCAATCACTAAGATTTCACGCTTCCAAACCTGATAAACTTCACCAGTGATAATATCGCCTATACGTTCTTTATATTTTCTGTATTCGCTGTCTTTTTCATATTCCTGAACTTTTGATATCAGATTTTGACGAATTGCCAGTATTTCTCTTCTTCCAAAGTCTTCAATTTTTAATTCGGTAGACACTTCTTCCCCTACCTCAAAATCGGGTTCGATTTTAACAGCATCGGAATAGGCTATCTGACTGTTTTCATCTTCAACAGCTCCATCTTCTACGATCTCCCTGTTTTGCCATATCTCAAGGTCACCTTTGTCTATATTTACAATTATGTCAAAGTTTTCATCCGTACCGTAATACTTTTGAATCTGATGGCGAAATACGTCTTCCAGGATACGCATCATTGTGGCGCGATCAATGTTTTTAAAATCTTTAAATTCTGAAAACGACTCTACAAGATTTATGTTTTCCATAGTTCTGTTGATTAGAAGTGACACTAAAACTTCATCACCGGTTTTATTTCTTTAATTGTTGATAGTTGATAAACAACGGGGTCCCCTTTTTTGGGTTTTTGCCCCTTTTGTTTAGGTTGGATAATGGGTTCAACTTCAATACTATTTTCGTTGATACCCAGCAAATTGCCTTCTATATGAATGCTTTCATCCGTAAGCATATCGACAGGCCGGTTGAGATATTTCTGTAACTGCCGGATACTGGTTAAAGGCATATCCGCACCATATGAGGTGACCTGCAATTCAAAATCTTCAATACTTCTGTCTAAAGCATTCTCTAAATATCTGTTAACGGCCATACATTGTTCTATGCTCACGTTGGAATCACCATCAAGAATAACAGTGATTCGATTATCGGAGGACACAGAACAATCAAAAAGATAAAATTCCGTTCCGGAAAGCTTCTTATTAACCAAATCTTCAATGTGTTGTACGTCAATCATAATGTCAACAATTGTCTATAAATAAAGGGGACGATTGTCCCCTTCTTATTCAACCCTTTAATTAAACGGTTATTCCATTTATGAAAAAATCTCTCACCACGGAGAGATTTTTTCTCTGCTGTCCGACCAGGGCTCGAACCTGGACTCTTCTGGACCAAAACCAGACGTGTTGCCAATTACACCATCGGACATTCTCGCAATCGGGCTGCAAATATATAAAAATATTTTCGCTCAGTACAATATATTTTGAAAAAATATTTTAAAATTTGTGATGTCAAATTTTTGTGTAGTACCAAACCATTAAAAAAAGTTAATCTAAAAATGGCTTCGTTGAGGTTTGTGATAATTTTCTTATTTTCGTCATCTTAAACATGTAAGTAAAGAAATCATCAACCAATGAATTATCAAAAACTTAACAACTTGATTGGCTGGGCAGTATTTATTATTGCTTCCCTGGTGTATATATTAACAGTAGAACCAACAGCCAGTTTCTGGGATTGTGGAGAATATATAGCAACAGCTTATAAATTACAGGTTGGCCATCCACCAGGAGCACCTCTTTTTCAAATGATCGGAAGATTCTTTTCCTTGTTTGCGTTTGGAGACGAATCAAAAGTAGCATTGATGATCAATCTGATGTCTGCTTTAGCCAGTAGTTTTTCTGTGCTATTTCTTTTCTGGATCATTACTTATTTTGCGAGAAAGATCATAAAAAACTTCTACAAAACTTCTATAGGCACCGCCGAAAAGATCATGATTTTAGGAAGTGGTGCTGTGGGAGCTCTTGCTTTTACTTTTACCGATTCATTTTGGTTTTCAGCAGTGGAGGGTGAAGTTTATGCCTTGTCCTCCTTTTTTACAGCTATTGTTCTTTGGGCAATCACAAAATGGGAGCGGAATGCCGATGATCCGTATTCATACAGATGGCTGATTTTAATAGCTTATCTCATGGGGCTCTCAATTGGTGTTCACCTGCTTAATTTGCTGGCAATTCCAGCTATTACAATGATTTATTACTACCGCAAATATAATCCTACGAAAAAAGGCATATTTATTGCCCTTATCGTATCTGTCGTGATACTTTTTACTGTAATGTATATCATTGTCCCTGGCCTGGTGAAGTTTGCAGGATTGTTTGAAAGAACGTTTGTGAATTCCTTTGGTTTACCTTTTCATTCAGGAACAATTTTTTACTTTCTGCTGGTCATTGGCTTAATCGTTTTTGGATTAAGATATACCCGTAAAAAACAAAAAGTTGTGGGGAATACAATTATACTATCACTGATGTTTTTGTTGATTGGCTATTCGTCTTTTACCATGTTGGTGATTCGCTCCAATGCCAATACACCTATAGATGAGAATAACCCGGAAAGTGCATTGAGTTTACTGGCTTATCTGAACAGGGAACAGTATGGTGACTGGCCGATTTTTTACGGACGATATTACAATGCACCTCGTGGTCAAAACGAAGATGGAAATCCGATTTATGAAAAATATTATCTTATTAAAGATGGGAATCGCCAGGTTGATAAGTTCCAGGTAAAAAAGAAAGCTGAAAAGTTTATAGCTAAATCAGGAAAGGATTATAGTATCGATCATGAGTATGTTATGACCTATGATGCAAAAAATGCTATTCCTACCTATCATGATGATTTCAAGACTATATTTCCACGAATGTGGAGTAATACCCAATCTCAACATGCACAGGGATATAAAAACTGGTCGGGATTTAATGGTAATAACGGAGTTCCGGTTTCATATGAGGATCAAAGAGGAGAAAGAAAAGTAAAACATAAACCAAAGTTTTTTGCACATAATATCCGCTTTTTCTTTTCATACCAGATCGGACATATGTACCTGCGCTATTTTATGTGGAATTTTGCCGGAAGACAAAATGACATTCAGGGTCATGGAGGCCCTTTGAATGGAAACTGGATATCAGGTATTCCGTTTCTCGATAATATGCGCTCAAAAGTTGCTTCCACAGACGATATGCCGGCACATATGGCAAAAAATAAAGCCCATAACACTTTTTACTTATTGCCACTTATATTAGGTATTATCGGCTTTTTTTATCATTTAAATGTGGATAAGCGAAATACTTTTGTGGTATTCTTAATGTTTTTAATGACGGGTTTCGCGATCATAGTTTACCTGAATCAATATCCTTATCAACCCAGGGAACGGGATTATGCTTATGCCGCATCTCTTTTTGCTTTTGCAATCTGGATAGGGTTAGGTGTAATGTCATTAACCCGGCTGCTCCATAAAGTATTACCCCTGAAGCTTAGTGGTATCATCGTAACGTTGGTGTCCCTTATCGTTGTTCCGGGAATTATGGCTGCCGAAGGATGGGATGACCATGATCGCTCAGACCGATATACTGGGTTGGATATGGCTAAGAATTATCTGAACTCCTGTGCGCCCAATGCGATTTTATTTACTAACGGTGATAATGATACATTTCCGTTATGGTATGCTCAGGAAGTTGAAGAAATCCGAACCGATGTACGGGTTGTTAATCTCAGTTTATTGAACACTGGTTGGTACGCTGACCAAATGGCAAGGAAAGCCTATAAATCAGATCCTGTTCCAATAAGTATGAACCATGAGCAATACAGGGACGGAACCAGAGACGTTGTCCCGGTTATCAGGCAATCAAATAGTAAAAAGCATTATAACCTGAAAAAGTTACTGGAAAAAGTTACCAGTGATAAAAAAGAAAATAAGTTTCCTTTAAGAGACGGAACCTTCATAAACTACTTTCCTACAAAACATTTCAAATTACCGGTGGATTCTGCAACAGTAGTTAAAAATAATGTTGTAAGACCACAAGACAGAGATTTAATTGTTGATGAGTTAAAATGGAAAGCCAGGGGAAATCAAATTATGAAAAATCAACTCCTGCAACTGGATATGATTGCCCATAATGACTGGGAACGCCCGGTTTATTTCGCCATAACAACCGGTAGTGGGGCATATATTAATCTGGAAGAATATTTCCAGCTTGAAGGGCTTGCATATCGCCTGGTGCCGATTAAAAATGATGACAAGGAAGGATTTATCGGACGTGTGGCCACTGATATTATGTATGATAATATGATGAACAAGTTTGAATGGGGAAATATGGGGAAAGAAGGTGTTTTTCTGGACCATACAAACCGGAGAATGACAATGAATCTTAGAAGCAATTTTGGTCGTCTGGCTAATGCTCTGATTGATGAAGACAAAACGGAAAAGGCTGAAGAGGTATGTGATAAGTGTCTGGAGGTTATACCCGATTCTAAAATACCCTATGATTATTTCATTATACCTGTTGTAAGAGCTTATTACAGAATGGGACTGAAAGAAAAAGGAGAAGCCGTAGTCCAACGCTTGATTGAGATAAGCAGCCATGATCTGGCTTATTATCAGTCAATGGACAGGAAAAACAAGCAGCAGATAAGCCGTAAAATCAAAGAGGGGATACAAACAAACGCGTTAGCTGTTCAATTGTTGAAACGTAATGACGGCAATGAAGACCTAATCAAGAAGGCTGAAGAAAATTACAATGGGTACAATCGTATGTATTTAACCTTTACAAAAGAAGGCCAGAAAAGGTATCAACAGCAAATGCAACAACAGCAAATGCAGCAACAGCGTCAACAGCAACAGCGTCAACAGCAACAGTCGCAACAACAAATTCAGGATTTGATACAAAACCAACAATAAGATGAGTTAATATTAACCTGCCATAACTCCTCTCAAGTTGTGGCAGTTTTTTAGTTTTGAAACCATGTATTTTGTTAAATCACCTGAATTCTTTAATAAGTTATCTGGTAGAAATGTTACATGGAGGATGAATCCAGACAAACCGAAGGTTTATCTTACTTTTGATGATGGACCGGTGCCTGGTATAACTGAGAAAATTCTGGATATACTTCAGGATAAAGATGTTTTGGCAACATTTTTTAACGTAGGTGATAATATTCAAAAGTATCCGGGGATTTTTAAAAAAATTGTAGAGGCCGGACACAGTATAGGAAATCATACATTTCATCATTTAAACGGCTGGAAAACTTCAAATAAACTCTACATTAAAGATATTATGAAGTTCAATGAATATTACAGAACGAAACTGTTCAGACCACCTTATGGACGAATTAAAGTGTCTCAAATCAAAACGTTACGCAAATATTATCATATTGTTTTTTGGTCAATATTAAGTGGAGATTTCGACCCCCGGATAACTCCCGAACAATGTTATGAAAATGTTGAACGAAATTTACATAAAGGAGCGGTCATCGTTTTTCATGATAATTATAAAGCTGAAAAAAATGTTTTGCACGCATTACCCTCAGTAATTGAGAGAGTTGACAATATGGGATACACATTTGGAACTTTTGACAATATGGGAACAGTCCCATTTCAGAAAAATCTTTAGAAAAATCGAAGATTGTTAAAAAAAAACTTTGGATTTTAAAAAAGGTATATTAAATTTGATACAAATAAAATTAATTAACTAAAAAACAAATTATTATGGACGGAGTAAACAGAGTTATTCTGCTTGGTAATCTGGGCAATGATCCAGAAGTAAAAACCTTTGATGACGGAAATAAAATTGTCCGTTTTCCAATCGCCACCAATGAAACGTATAAAAATCGTAACGGTGAGAAAGTTTCCAATACAGAATGGCATACAATTATTGTTCGCAGGCAGGGGCTTGCAGAAGTTGTAGAAAAATATCTGAAAAAAGGAAATCAGGTTTATCTGGAAGGAAAGCTAAAAACAAGAAAATGGCAGGACAAAGATGGCAACAATCGCTATAGTACTGAAGTTCACATGGATAATATGACTATGATGGGCGGAGGAACTAAATCTGATGAGCAGCCGCAGCAAACGGAAAGTGCTCCAAAAAATGTGGAAGAGCCGCCGATTGGAGACCAGGAAGGTGATGATCTTCCTTTTTAGCTTTTAAGTAAGCATTGCAAGTAGTGAAAAAAGCATGACCAGTAACGATCATGCTTTTTTTTGTGGGCCCACCTGGACTTGAACCAGGGACCACTTGATTATGAGTCAAGTGCTCTAACCAACTGAGCTATAGGCCCTAAAGTATTCAATATTCCTGTTGCTACAAACAGCGGCTACTGAATCCTACCCATGAATTAAGTTTGCTGTTAAGCGGTGGCAAAGGTAATATTTTTTTAAATTAAACAGCAAGTATTTATTCCTTTCAATACGATTGATTCAAAATCTTCAGTATAGCATCTTTTTTTGCATCAAGTATCCCGGCATCCGTAATTATCCCGGTAATCAGGCGGGAAGGTGTAATATCAAAACCATAATTCAACACATTTGAAGTTTTAGGTGTAATACGCAAAGATTCAATATTATGTCCGTTCCAACCTTCAATATAACGGATTTCGTTGCTCGATCTTTCTTCAATCTCTACTTCATTAAATACATCATTCATATCCCTTTTTATGGTAGATAAAGGTAATGCAGCATAAAAAGGAACATCATTATCTTTTGCCGCTAATGCTTTTAAATAAGTACCTATTTTATTTACGATATCACCATTTATGCTCATTACATCGGAACCAACGATAACGATGTCCACCATTTTTTTAATCATTAAAAATCCTCCGGTATTATCAGCAATAATTGTATAAGGGATTCCGTATGTTGCCAGTTCCCATGCTGTTAAACGTGCTCCTTGATTTCTGGGGCGCGTTTCATCAACATAAACATGCACAGGAATACCCTGTTCATGTGCTTTATAAACAGGAGCCAGTGCTGTGCCATAGTCAATACAAGCTAGCCATCCAGCATTACAGTGAGTTAGCACATTTACCGGTTTGCCTGTTTTTTGATATATCTGCCTAAGCAAGGATACACCATGATCGGCGATCCTGGAAGACCGGTTTATTTCTTTTTCCCTTAATCTATCGGCTGCATTCAGTGCTGCTTCTGTTACTCCTTTGCGAATACCGAATTTATTTACTGCTTCAATAACTTTTTCAATTCCGTATTTCAGATTAACTGCTGTTGGTCGTGCGGATAATAATTTATTTGAAACGGAAACAAGATATTCCTGGCCTTTATGTTCATGCATCATTTCAAGACATCCAAAATATATCCCGTAAGCTCCGGTAACACCTATTAAAGGTGCTCCCCGGACCCACATTTCTTGTATGGACTGAAAAACCATATGACTGTTGCTCAGTACTCTCTTTTCAAAGACAAAAGGAAGTTTACGCTGGTCTATTACAACTACAGCATTTGGATGTGAGGGCTCTCTCCAAATACTGGTATAATCTTTTCCATCAATATTCATTTTTCAATTATTTTTACAAACTGGTGTTTAAGCAAAAATTGGCTTTGAAAAGTACAATAATTATGGTAAAAAATATAATTTTTGATTTCGGAGGAGTGATTTATGATATAAATTTCAATAATACATTTGAAAAGCTCAAGGAATCAGGAGTGAAAGACGTGGAAAAGGTATCTCTTGAATTTACAGAAAGACATCTTT
Source organism: Bacteroidales bacterium (assembly GCA_021740245.1). GTDB lineage: Bacteria > Bacteroidota > Bacteroidia > Bacteroidales > PWNQ01 > PWNQ01. The sequence goes on from JAIPAE010000032.1 coordinate 12,509, forward strand.
TTGAACGCTTTGAGACAGGTGCTATAACTAAAGAGGAATTTCGTAATGAAGTGAGAGATGTTTCAGATTTGCAGGTTAATGATGATAAAATTGATGAAATATGGAATGCTTTACTCATAGGATTCAAACCAGAACGGGTACACTTAATAGAAAAGGTGAAATTGAATTATAATATCTTCTTATTAAGTAATTCGAATATTATCCATTATGAACAATATCGAAGTGAATTTGAGCAACAGTTTGGCTATAAAACATTTGATGATCTGTTCAAAAAAGCCTACTTTTCTTTCGAGATGGGATTAAATAAACCTGATAAGACAATCTTTCAAAAGGTAATCCAAGAACAAAACATAGAATCTCAGGAAACATTATTCATTGATGATACTGAAATGCATACGAAAAGTGCAGCTCAAGCTGGTTTATTGGTGCGGTATCTGAGGCTTGAGCATAGAGAGGATATGATTAATATGTTTGATCATACCGGAATGTTAAAACAACAACAGTTTAGCTAGAGTCTGTCAATAAACTCATCATTTATTTCTTCCAGAACTGCATTTACTTCAGCGAGGCTTTTGGCTCCAAATAAACGTGTGCGGAATGGTTTGAAATTATGGATTCCTTTAAAATAATTTTTGTAAAATTTGCGCATTTCAAAGACAGCTCTTTCTTCTCCTTTAGCCGGGATGCTTTGTTTCAGATGATTTCTGCAAACGCTGATCCGCTCCTTAATATTTGGCTCAACAGGTATTGTGCCGGTATGCAAATAAGATTTGATTTCATTAAAAATCCAGGGGTACCCCATTGCTGACCTGCCAATCATTAGTCCGTCAACGGGATAATTTTCCAGCCGCATTTTTGCATCTTCTGCACTTTGAATATCTCCGTTTCCAATGAGCGGAATAGTAAAATAGGGGTGCCGGGCAATTTCTCCGATGATTTCCCAATCAGCGACGCCACCATACATTTGAGACCTTGTACGCCCGTGTATAGTGAGCATATCTATGCCTGCATCTTGCAACCGGAAAGCGACCTCTTTTATGTTGACAGAGTTTATGTCCCAGCCCAGCCTGGTTTTTGCTGTTACCGGTATGTCAACAGCCTTCACAACAGCTTTGGTTATAGCTATCATGCGATTAACATCTTTTAATAAAGCGGCTCCTCCGCCTTTAGCAACTACTTTACGTACCGGACAACCAAAGTTTAAATCGATAACCAGAGGATTCGCCTGTTCAGCCATGCGTGCTGACAAAGCCATATTTTCAGGATCATGACCGAATATTTGTATACCAATGGGTTTTTCTTGTTCCGTATGATTAAATTTAGATTTACTTTTATCTATATCACGTGCCAATGCTTCTGAAGAGATAAATTCTGTAAAAACCATATCAGCTCCGTGCCTGCGACATATCTGACGGTACACGGAATCAGTAATGTTTTCCATGGGAGCAAGCATTAATGGTATATTCCCAATATCTATATGGCCTAACTTCATCGTTGCTTTCAATCTTTTTAATAATTTTGGTGCAAAATTAAAGATTTCATCATGCCAAAAGAACCTTTTTTTAAAGAGCTAAAACCCTTATCACAAATTGCCATATTTCTGGCTTTGGTCTTTCTTGGACTGTTTTTATTTTCCTTACTTTCTACAGGATTGGTGGCAACGTTTTTTGATATGTCTTTGAATGAAATCCAGACATTGAGCAAGAAATTTGAACATCCTGATGCAATCCCAGCCCTGAAACTAATACAGTCATTATCACAAATTGGCATTTTTATATTACCACCTTTAATCTTTGTAAAATTAACCCAAACAAAGAGCATAAAGCAGTATTTTAAGTTTTATCGTCCTGACAATGACACCACATATTTATGGGCGATAGCAGGTGTTTTTACTATCATGCCATTCATAGGGATGCTGATTCAATGGAATTTGAACATGACCTTACCTGAAAGTATGGCTGGTATTGAAGAATGGATGAAGCAAAGCGAAGAATCTACCAATAATATTATGAAAGCTTTTCTGGATGTATCATCCATATCCGGAGTTATGGTAAATCTTTTTGTTATTGCTGTATTGCCGGCTGTTGGCGAAGAATTGTTGTTTAGAGGAGGAATTCAGCAAATAATGCATAAATCAGGTGTAAATAAGCATATTGCTGTTTTTTTTACGGCTATATTGTTCAGTGCTTTTCATATGCAGTTTTACGGATTTTTACCAAGATTCGTTTTAGGATTGCTTTTAGGCTATGCTTTTTATATGAGTGGCAGCCTCTGGATTCCGATAATTATGCATTTTATTAACAATGGCTTTTCTGTGATAGCATCTTATCTTTTCTATAACGGCTCAATCAATGAAAATTATGATGAAATAGGAATGACGCAAAAAGCTATTCCGATAATGTTGTCATTGATTCTTACAATTTATGTATTGTGGCGAATAAGGCAAAATGAAAAAACTAAAAGTATTATTTGATCAGCGTGTTTTGTAATTATTATTTAAGGAGACTTTTGTTTTAATGCGCAATAATAGCAGGAATATGTAATTTTATTCAGATTATTTTTTAGACACGAATGCATGAATAAATCCGTTTTTAGAGGAATAATGTCATAACTTTCGTTTTTTTTAATTTGATAATGACTGAAATTGATACCAAAGGTCATATTTGGTCACGGGGTCATGTTAAAAAAAAGCTTTTTTTCAGATAATTGTAAATGACTTATTGTAGTTGACACACATAAAAAAAGCCCCTGCTTTTATGCAGAGGCTTTCACATATCAGAAAATTGAACTAATTGTTTTCTTCATCACGTTTACGTGTATTATAATTAATTTTCAGCGCATTAGCATCTCTGAGTTCTTCCTTAACATCGGAGACAATTCCCATTTTAGTATTCTGGTCAACTTTCAGGGAAGTCGTCATGAGTTTTTTTTCGTCCTCGCTCATTTCTTCACGTTCGCGGACGATAAATTGCCGGATTTCATTCAGATTAGCATAAGAATCATTGAGCTGGATACGCGGTTCAGTACCAAGCATAGCCTGTCTGCCTTCCGGCGGTGGCCCAATGTAGATATAGCTAACGAGTTCTTTTTTTTTCAACTTCTGAACTTCAGAGGCTTTTGGTTGCTTAACCTGTACCAGAAGCTGGGTTTCTCTCATGGTTGTAGAAACCATGAAAAAGAACAATAACATAAAGATGATATCTGGTAATGAGGCTGTATTAATGGTTTGAGAACCTTTTCCTTTCTTCTTTTTAAATCTGGACATATTAGTTCCCTCCTACATTTTTAGGTTCAGCCTCGGAAATAGCAACCGGAATTGCTTTCTGTATTGCTTTCACAGCTATTTCATCCTTCAGGTCACCAAACTTCTTGCCAAAATACTGCATTGCCATTTCGTCACGCAGTTCACGAACTGCTCCGGCAAGTTCATCTTGAACCTGAATATACATATTATAAGAAGTACCTCTGTCATTCTGCATAGAGATAACTCCTTTAGAAACAGTAACTGTACCAAGGCCTTCAATAGTTTTTTCTTTAGTTTCCGGATATGCCTCATTACCGGGATGTGGTCTTAAAAAGTCTTTGGCCGCTGCTTTGAGTTGCGTAATATCCATGCGTCTTTTGTCGGTATATTTACCGACAAGTAACCTGTCGGCACTGTTAATCAATACGACGAATACATTACGCTCAGGGACGTCTATCTTTTCTTTTTCTTCTTCAGGCACCGGCGGTGGTAGCTTTCTGGTGATACCACGATCCACATCCATGGTTGTGGTAACAAGGAAGAAGATCAACAACAGGAAAGCGATGTCTGCCATCGATCCTGCATTGATTTCTTGTATACCTCTTCTAGCCATAAGATTATTTTTTTAGTTATTTAAAAACTTTCGCGATGCCGGAGTAAATAGTCACAAGAATAGCCAGACCACCTAGGATATAGGTCGCAATAAGACCTGTTCCTACTCGTTTGGAGGCTTCTGCTGTGACTTCAAATTCCTCATAGACCGGGCCGTCTGTTCCGCTTGATGCCAACAAATATGAGATTCCACCTAGAACTACAAAGCTCACGATGACAATTAATACCGTTTTAGCTTTTGCCGGGTTTAGAATAATATAAATTATTGGTGCTACAATAGCCAGCAAAGCGGCTATTATAATGAGAACATAAGCCCAGAACATATGATACATGGTGATATCAGTGGCAGCTTCCGGCTCTGAAGGCATTTCTTTGATAAAAACAAAGTAAAAACCTAAAACCGCTGATATCCCTACTAAAACATATAGCAGTATGTTTAATATTTTACCAAGTTTATCTTCCATAGGGCAATGGGTTTAATATCAATTATTTACTTTGTTTTTTGACCAAAATGTCGATGAATGAAATAGTGCTATTTTCCATATCATTAACAAGACTATCTACTTTGGATACCAGATAGTTGTAGAATATTTGAAGGATAATAGCAACAATCAAACCAAATACGGTTGTGAGAAGAGCCACTTTAATACCACCGGCAACAACTGTCGGTGAGATATCACCGGCCTCTTGAATAGCATCAAAAGCGCTGATCATACCGATTACTGTTCCCATAAAACCAAGCATAGGAGCAATGGCAATAAAAAGTGAAATCCAGGAAAGACCTTTCTCAAGGCGTCCCATAATTACACTGCCGTATGAGGAAACCGCTTTTTCGACTGTTTCAATACCTTCATTATATTTGTTTAATCCCTCGTAGAAAATACTGGCAACAGGTCCGCGTGTATTCTTCATCAGGTCTTTTGCTGCATCTACACCGCCATTATCCAGAGCATCTTCAAATTTGGCCAATAACTTATCGGTGTTCGTTGTGGCCAGGTTCAGATAAAGGATACGCTCAATTACAAGCGCCAGTCCAAGAATAAGGGTTAATAATACAATACCCATAAACTCAGCTCCACCTTCAATGAATTTTTCTTTCAATACCTGGTGGGGGCCTAGTTTTTCCTTTTCTGTTTCTTTCAGGTCCATTTCACCTCCTGCTGCAGCTGCAGTGTCTGCTGCAGTAGTGTCTGCCTGTTCGGTCATAGCTGTATCTGTGGTAACAGTATCAGCTTCATCTTGTGCAAAAGCAAGGCTGGATGCTCCAAAGTTAAGCATGCCCGCCAGTGCAAGAAAAGCAATTAGTTTTTTCATAATAACTTTCTATTGGTGTTTTAAACTTTTGGTTTGGTTTATTTCAGCGGAGAGAGAGGGATTCGAACCCTCGAAACCCTTTTGAGGTTTACACACTTTCCAGGCGTGCGCCTTCGACCACTCGGCCACCTCTCCTTTCCTAAATTATTTAATGAACGTTGAACCCTTTGAAAACTTTGTGCTAAATTACAAAAAAATAGAACTCTAAACAGACTTAATGAATTTTTTAACGGTTATTATTAATTATTTTGATTTTCAAATGTTTGTATGTTAACAACATAAGTCCAGTTGCAAAAATGAACATTTTTTATGAATCATGCGCTTTTCTGTTCAGTTTTTTAACCTGAAAATTTTAATTTTATTGTTATTGTGATGTAATTTCTCCCCGTAAGGAGGTCTCAAACAGGGAACGGAATGTTTCATCCGGTAACCGGCAACCTAATAAATACATCATTTTTGCTACGGCCGATTCTGTGGTTATATCTTTACCGCTGATAACACCAATACGCTCAAGTTCTAAGCTGGTTTGATAACGGCCCATTTTGACCATTCCTTCCGGACATTGACTGACATTTACAATTTTTATGCCCCGACTGATAGCTTTTTTTATCTCATTAATAAACCATTTGGATGTTGGTGCATTTCCTGCTCCAAATGATGTGATGACCAGTCCCTTTAATCCTTTAATATTCAAAACGGCACTCACAGCTTGTGGCGTGATTCCCGGGTAGAGATGAAGTAAGGTAATGTTGGTTTCCAGACTTGTATTAACTTTGAGATTTTTGAAATTAGGCTTTGCAAGGTATTTTTCTTTGTATTGTATATTAATACCAGCATGAGCCAGTTCCGGATAATTTCCAGAACGAAAGGCCATAAAATTTTCAGCATTGTATTTAAAGGTCCGGTTGGCCCGGAACAAATAATTTTCAAAATAAATAGCTACTTCAGGTACTTTAGGCGTATTGTCTTCTTTTTCTCCTGCAATCAGAATAGAGGCAATGAAATTATCGTGTCCGTCTGTTCTGAGCATTCCCATGGGTAATTGAGAACCCGTAAAGATTACCGGCTTATTAAGATTTTCCAGCATAAAACTGAGTGCTGATGCCGTATATGCCATCGTATCCGAACCATGAAGCACTACAAATCCGTCGTATTCTTCATATTTTTCTTCAATCACGCGGGCAATTTTAATCCAGGCATTTGGATTCATGTCACTGGAATCGATTGGCTTATCAAAAGACCATGAATCGATACAGAAATTGTAATCCTCAAGTGCCGGAATTTCCTGTGAAATATTGTCAAAATTTACAGGAACAAGAGCTCCTGTTTCATGGTCGTGTTGCATACCTATTGTTCCACCTGTATAGATTACAAGTACAGAAACTTTCTCCATCATAGGATCAAAATCCGAAGAGTTGTTTTGCATTTGTTGTTGTTTTTTCTGCTACAATTTCAATATCAGTTCTATTTATATCGGCAAGTTTTCTTGCGATCAAGGGGATATAAGAACTTTCATTTCTCTTACCGCGATATGGATGCGGGGCAAGATATGGAGCGTCTGTTTCCAAAACTATTTTCTCGAGAGGGACATCCTTAATAACATTTCCAAGCTTAGTGTTTTTAAATGTCAAAACACCTCCAATTCCAAGGTAAAAACCCATATCAAGAATTTCAGCAGCTTGTTCGTGGTTTCCGGTAAAGCAATGGAAAACACCCCTTAGCCGGCTATCATTCAGTTTTTTTAATTCTTCCATTATAGCCTCGTAGGAGTTCCGCATATGAATTGCCACCGGCAAATCCATTTCAATAGCATTTTTGCATTGTTGGATAAATGCTATTCGTTGCTCTTGTTCGAGAGAAGTATCCCAGTAAAGGTCAATTCCAATTTCACCGACAGCATGATATTTCCGGTTATTGAATAAGTCGAAGATTTGTTGAAGCTGTGATTCAAAATCCTGTGTTACAGAAGTTGGGTGAAGTCCCATCATTGGCAAAATATGGCCGGGCCATTGATTACAAAGTGCATGCAACGGATTTATGGAAGATTCATCAATGTTTGGCAAAAGAAAATACTGTACTCCTTTCTGAAAAGCGTTTTTTATAACCTCTTCACGATCATGATCAAATTCTTCTGCATAAAGATGTGTGTGTGTGTCAGTAAAAATCATGCGGCAAAAATAGAAAAATAAGTCTGTAACAAATGAATTATTCTGAACAGACTCTCATCAGGGTATAAAATTGCGAAAAGTGTTTCAGAAACGCTATATTTTCATAAGTTTGTAAACTGACAAAATAATAAAATGTGAAAAAGGTACTTATCATAAGATTTAGCTCTATCGGTGATATTGTTCTTACAACTCCTGTTATACGGTGTTTGAAAAATCAACAGCCTGAAACAGAAATTCATTATCTAACAAAAAAAGCGTTTAGTGCTGTACTTAAAGCAAATCCTTACATTGATAAAATTCATGAATTTGATCGTGATCTTGGCAATATTATTCAGAATTTACTGGACGAAGATTTTGATTATATTGTTGATTTGCACAGGAACTTAAGGAGCAGGATTGTTAAAAGCAGGCTCCAAAAACCTACAGGGACATTTTCAAAACTGAATCGATCTAAATGGATACTAGTTAATGCCAAGATAAATCTGCTTCCTGATATTCATTTGGTGGAACGTTATTTTAAAGCTGTGGAAAAAACAGGTGTTAGCTATGATGGAGAAGGCCTGGATTATTTCATCCTCAATGAGGAGCAAATGGATATGAAAGAATTCGTATCTTCTGATTTTAGTGAAAACTATATGCTTGTAGTAGTTGGCGGTAAACATAAGACAAAAAAGATTCCCGAACACAAGCTTGTCAGGATTTGTAATGAAGCCGGTTTTCCGGTGATATTATCTGGAGGCAAAGAAGACATACAGCAGGCAGAGGCTGTTGCCGGGCAGCTAAGCGTACCGGTATACAATACATGTGGAAGACACTCTATTAATGAATCAGCATATTTTGTAAAAAAAGCAACAGTAGTCCTGAGTCCGGATACCGGATTAATGCATATTGCTGCAGCTTTCAGAAAACCACTCATTACATTATGGGGGAATACAGTTCCGGCATTTGGGATGTATCCTTTTTTACCAGATAATGAGAAATACAGATACCGTATCCACGAAATTAAAGACCTGAATTGCAGACCATGTTCTAAGATTGGCTTTGAACGATGTCCTCAGGGACATTTTCGTTGTATGAATGAAATTAAAGAAGAAGAGGTACTAAAATCAATCCGGGAAGTAGTAAAAACTTATAAATAAGGATTGCCAGCTTTCTCTTCGTTTATTGTAGTTGAAGGACCATGCCCCGGATAAACCGTGAAATCTTCCGGTAAGGTTAATAACTTTTCCTTTATGCTTTTTTGTAGTAATGCCATATCACCAGTAGGAAGATCAGCTCTTCCAACACTACCGGCAAACAGCACATCTCCTGAAATGATAAACCTTTCATTGTGCAATACCAGGCAAATGCTGCCATCTGCATGGCCTGGAGTATAATGCACTTCTATAGAATCGTTTCCAAGATGGAATTTTTCGTTATCCTGAAGAAATCGCTCAGGAGCCGGGCTTTTTGTTGCCGGAAAACCCAGAAATAACGCTTGCTCTGATGAGGATTCCAAAATAGGTAAACCTTTACGATGAATAACCGGCTTTAATCCCCATTTGTTATAAATAAATTGATTGCCCGTAATATGATCTATGTGGCAATGTGTGTTTATCAGCAGAACCGGCTTTAACTCCTGATCTTGTATATAAGTTGCTAAAACATTTTCTTCTTCTTTGTCAGAACATGCAGGGTCTATGATGATGCATTCTTTTTGTTCATTATACAGCAAGTATGTGTTTACCTGAAAGGGATTAAAGGTAAATTCCTTCAGTTTGATCATGATTGGTTTATTTTTTAAGTTATTTAAACTGTAAACATTATTATTTGTTATTTCTAAAGGAACAAATTTATATGGATTCTGCCAAAGCCTGACAAATAATTTTCATTTGGTTTAATTTTTGTGCAACTTTGCTAATTCGTATTCATTTATAAACCGGATAAAATTATTTGGCCTTAGCTCCGTTAGCAATTATTATACGTTATTATGATCAAGAATCAAATTAAGAACTCTATACGACCATTGATAACATTGCTTCTATTGGCTTTGGGATTAAGTGCTTTTGGTCAGTTTTACAACGGATCACAACTTGAGTTTGGGAAAAACAGGGTTCAATACAACAAGGATCGCCTGTGGTTTTATTACCGGTTTGAAAAATTCAACACATATCATTACAGCGGAGGGAAAAATCTTGCGATCTATACTTACCGATATGCTAATGAGCAGATAACAAGAATGGAAGACCTTTTAGACTATAATCTGACAAGGAAAGCTCATTTTTTGATATTTCAAAGTCTGAACGATTTAAAAGAAAGCAACATTGGTCTTATCAGCGATGAACAGTATAATGTTGGCGGAGTAACGCATTTGATTGGAAATAAAGTCTTCTTATATTTTGATGGGAATCACTCCAATCTGGAGAAACAGATTCGGATGGGAATAGCAAATATTCTTGTGAATCAGATGCTCATGGGTGGAGACGTGGCATCTGCAGTGAAAAATTCAACTTTGCTATCGTTACCGGAATGGTTTCAAAACGGATTGATCTCCTATCTTGCCGAACCATGGAATACTGAGTTGGACAACTATGTAAGAGATGGCATACTTACAGGCCGCTATGATGATTTTAACACACTTAAGGGAGAAGATGCTACCTATGCCGGTCATTCAATCTGGAAATATATTGCAGATAAATACGGTAAGCGCGTAATTCCCAATATTGTTTACATGACAAAGGCCTCGAGGAACATAGAAAGTTCATTCCTTTACATTTTAGGCATATCCTATAATTCACTGGTGAAGGAATGGAGGGATTATTATAACAATATGTATAAATACAGCGGGCAGAACCAGAAAAAAATAGGTAATGATGTTGTTCAAAAGCGCTTGAAGGAAAAGAAAAAGTATTACAATCCCAGGATTAGCCCGGACGGTAAATGGCTTGTATATGCCACAAACAGGCTGGGTAAAATGAAAATTTACCTGAAAAATCTGGAAACTGGTAAGCGCGATAAAATTTTCCGGCAGGGCCATAAATTGGACCAAAAAGTCGATTATAGCTATCCGATAGTAGCCTGGCATCCGACTAGCAAGCTTTTTACGATGGTTATAGAACGCCGTGGTGAAAATTACCTTTACTACTATGATATAGATAAGCAGGAGTTGGAAAGACAGGAATTGTTTAAAATTCAAAAGATTCTTGATGTGGATTATAACCACAAAGGATCGAAATTATTATTATCTGCCGTCAAAAACGGTCAAACCGATTTGTTCGTTTTTAATCTTGGTTCTGAAACATTTGAGCAAATTACTAACGATGTTTATGATGAATGGCATGCCCGCTTTATCAATAATTCCGATGATATCGTTTTCAGTTCCAACAGGCATAATGATACTTTGCGCGATGTCAGGCTAAACTGGAGAGAAAAAAGAACCAAAGATTCTGTTGAAGTAAGAGAATATTCAGACATCTTTATTTATCACTATGATACAAAAGACCGGGTGTTGTGGCGATTAACCAATACACCTTATGTTAATGAAACGCATCCGGAGGAGTTTAAAAAAGGATATGTTGCTTATCTGAGTGACAAAAACGGTATAAAAAACCGGTATATTGCTAAATTCGATAGTGCTGTCAGCTATGTGGATACTGTAGTTCATTACCGTTTTTTTTCCAGAACTTATCCTTTATCTGACTATAGTCGGAGTATACTGGATCATGATATAAGCCTGCCTACAGGAAAATTGGTAGAACACATCTTTCATAATGG
>JAIPAE010000033.1 GCA_021740245.1 Bacteroidales bacterium
TTTCCAGTTCCTTATTAAAATCATCTGCATTTACTGTAAAGCCTTTTTCAGAAAGGATGAGTCTTGTCAGGTCAAACGGGAAACCATAGGTATCGTACAAAACAAATGCATCTTCTCCGGCAATCTTATTCTTGTCTTCGTCTTTTTTAGAGGCTTTTTCCATTAGCTTATTTAACATAAGAATACCGGTTTCCAAAGTGCGCAGGAAAGATTCTTCTTCCTCTTTCATTACTTTTTCAATTAAGTTTTGTTGCTTTTTCACCTCAGGAAAAACTTCCTGCATCTGATCAACGATTATTTGAACAAACTGATACATAAAAGCTTCCCGGTATCCCAGGAAGGTATACCCATAGCGTACTGCTCGCCTTAATATACGCCGGATAACATAGCCGGCTTTTACATTTGAAGGCAACTGTCCGTCAGCAATTGCAAAAGCTATCGCACGGATATGATCTGCAACAACGCGTAAGGCAATATCCGTTTGTTCTTCATCTCCGTATTTCTTACCAGCCTTTAATGCAATTCCCTGTATGAGTGGTTGAAAAACATCTGTTTCATAATTTGATTTTTTTGCCTGTAAAGCCATGCAAAGGCGTTCAAAACCCATTCCCGTATCTATATGTTTTTGCGGAAGGTTTTCCAGTATACCGTCCGATTTTCTGTTAAATTCAATGAAGACTAAATTCCATATTTCTACAACAAGCGGATGATCTTTATTTACCAGGTCTTTTCCGTTGGCTTCTTTCTTTTCTTCGTTTGAGCGTAAGTCTATATGAATTTCGGAACAAGGACCACAGGGGCCTGTATCTCCCATTTCCCAGAAATTATCTTTTTTATCACCGTATAGAATATGGGATTTATCCGGAATGATCTTTTTCCAGATATCAAATGCTTCCTGATCCATGCTTGTTTCATCATCTTTGTCCCCCTGGAATACAGTAACATACAAGTTATCTTCAGTAATATCATAAACTTTTGTCAATAACTCCCAGGCCCACTCGATCGCTTCTTTTTTAAAATAATCACCAAAAGACCAGTTTCCCAGCATTTCAAACATTGTATGGTGATATGTATCATGACCTACTTCTTCCAGGTCATTGTGTTTTCCGCTAACACGCAAGCATTTTTGTGTATCCGCCACTCTGTTATAGTCCGGTTTTTTATTCTCCAGAAAAATATCTTTGAACTGATTCATCCCTGCATTAGTGAACATTAGTGTCGGATCATCTTTGATAACCATTGGCGCAGAAGGCACAATTGTATGGTTTTTGGAGCGGAAAAAATCGAAAAATTTTTGTCTGATCTCTTTAGACTGCATATACAAAATAGGCTTTTAACAGCGTTATGTTAACAAATTTTCACTTAGGTTGCTGGCAATGAAAGTCATTTAACGATCTTTAACAACCCGGAACTTGCAAAATTAGTTTATTTAATTAATTTTGCGGCCCGAATGACAAATTATAGTCATAATTAATTTTTATGGTTAAGAAAAAATACAGGTTAAATCCCACCTCGCTGAAGCTGGAAGAAGTAAAACATTCCTGGCGTGACCGGATGAAAAAGTTTGGCTGGCATGCTTTAACAGGCACAGTATTTGCCATTGTTGCCGTTTTTGTTGTATTTGCCGTTTTTCCGTCACCCCGCGAGCGCATGCTTGAGCGTGAACTGGAACATACACGGCTGAAGTACAATGTTATGAATGAACGTCTCATCCAGATAGAAGAAGTTCTCGCCGACCTGGAAAACCGGGATGATGATATATACCGGGTGATTTTTGAAGCTGAACCAATTCCTGATGCCCAGCGTAAAGCAGGATATGGCGGTGCTGAACGATATAAAGACCTTCAGGGTTACAGTAATTCTGAATTATTGACACAAACTGCTAAACGCTTAGACCGTATCTCGCGAAGACTTTATGTGCAATCTAAATCTTTTGATGAAGTCATCAAAATGGCCAGGAATAAGGATAAAATGCTCAATCACATTCCTGCTATTCAACCGATTAATAACAAAAACCTAACACGTATTGCTTCTGGTTTCGGTTACCGGATTCACCCTGTATATAAAACACTTCGCATGCATGAAGGGATGGACTTTACTGCACCAACTGGTACACCTGTTTATGCCACCGGAGACGGAAGAATTGTGAAACCACGTAATCCAATGAGCGGTTATGGCCGATATGTATTAATTGATCATAAATACGGGTATCAAACGCTTTATGCACATATGAGTAAAGTAATTGTCCGCCGCGGACAAAAGATTAAACGCGGTGAGATAATCGGATATGTGGGAAATACAGGCGTTTCTACAGGGCCTCACCTTCATTATGAAGTGCGTAAAAATGATAAACCGGTTAATCCCGTCCACTTTTTCTATAATGACCTTACTCCGGAAGAATACGAAAAAGTTATTGAAATATCATCACAGGTTAACCAGGCGCTTTCTTAAACGTAAACAGACATCATGAACGGTGATGGTTTTCAATGACCAGGCAATTCATTCGTTATTTTTTTAATTCTGATTTTATGCGAAATTTTTTCATGTTGCTGTTGTTTATCCCCTTGTTTTCTGTATCTCAACAGCAATCAATAAAGGTAATGCATTATAATCTCCTGAATTATGGTAATGTCACCTCCTATTGTACTAACCAAAATAATAACATTCAGGACAAAGACAATGCCTTAAAAGAGATTATAAATTACACAAATCCCGACATTTTTACAGTGAATGAAGTCGGGAGTTCAAATTTTGCGCAGGAAAGAATACTCAGCAACATTCTGAATACGAACAACCGTAACTATTATGCCATGGGGAATATTGTCAATGCATCAGGCGGTACAATCGACAATATGTTATATTTTGATACCCGCATGTTTGGTCTGGCAGATCAGGATGTCATCTCTACCAGTATTAGAGATATTGACATCTATAAGCTTTATTTTAAAGCTCAGGAACTGTCAACTAATCAAGACACGGCTTTTCTCACCTGCTTTGTGACGCACCTGAAGGCGGGAAGCTCTTCATCTGATCAACAGCTACGAGCAAGCATGACAGCTTCTATGATGAGCTATATTGAAAACAATATGACTCCAGGAAGCTTTCTTTTTCTTGGAGACCTTAACTTAAAAACTTCCACTGAACAAGCTTATCAAAATGTGATTAATTACAACAATACAGCATACCGGTTTTATGATCCGATTGCTTCTCCCGGAAGCTGGAATAACAGCAGTTCTTTTGCAGATATTCATACCCAATCAACACATTATACTTCTAATGGCTGTGCTTCAGGTGGCGGACTAGACGATCGGTTTGATTTTATACTGATATCAGGGGATATTCAAAACCAAACGGATCATTTCAGTTATCAGAATAACAGCTATTCTGCCCTTGGAAATGATGGGCTACATTTTAATGATGCCATCAATTATAACGGTAACTCCAGTGTGCCTTCAAATGTACTCAATGCACTTTATACAATGTCAGATCATTTGCCCGTCATGCTTACACTTATAGTAGACCAACAGCTTAACACTAAATATATTGTCAATCAGGACAATGTCATAATTCAAAATCCGGTAAAGAACAATATTCAGGTTAAATTGAAGTTTGCACAATTACAATCTGCTAACATATATTCCATGATGGGCCAACTGGTGGTTACTAAAAGCAATCAACCATCCGGATTTCTGAAAATGAATGTCACACATCTCAGCAAAGGGATTTATATCTTGGAATTAATCACAGACAGCAATCAAACGATCAGAAAAAAAATCTATATTCACTAATTATGCCCGGACTTATTACTTATAATGTTAATGGTATTCGCGCTGCAATTCGCAAGGGTTTTGTTGATTGGCTGAAAGCCTCCAACCCGGATATTGTGCTTATCCAGGAAACCAAGGCACAGCCCGACCAGATACCAGTAGAAGAATTTGAAGCACTTGGCTATCATCATTATTGGTTTTCAGCAGCAAAAAAGGGCTACAGTGGAGTCGGAATCCTCAGCAAAACCGAACCGGACAAGATTGTCAAAGGCATGGGAATTGAAAAATATGACCGGGAAGGCCGCTTTATAAGAGCAGATTATGGTGATATTAGCATTATCAGCGTTTATCATCCTTCCGGAACAAATGACGATCGTTTGCAGTTTAAATTCAAATGGCTGGAGGATTTCCAAAATTATATTGATGGTTTAAAAAAAGAACGACCTAATCTGGTTATTTCCGGTGACTATAACATATGTCACAAACCTATTGATATTCACGACCCTGTAAGGAACACGAAAGTTTCCGGTTTTTTACCGGAAGAGCGTGAATGGCTGGACGGATTTATTAATTCCGGATTTTTAGATTCGTTTCGCTTTTTTAACAAAGAACCGCATCAATATACATGGTGGAGCTACAGAGCAAACGCCAGGAACAAAAACAAGGGTTGGCGAATTGACTATCATTTAGTCACTCAAAATTTAAAAGAACAACTAAACCGTTCGGTCATTTTATCTACCGCTACTCATTCTGATCATTGTCCTGTACTTATAGATATTGATTTTTAACAACAGCTTGTTGGTTAATTTTATTATTATTTGCTTATCTTTATAGATTCAGAAATATCTTTGAATGATTAAATATAACTTTTACCTATAAAAAACCGATATGAAATCTTTAAGAAAAACCCGGAATTTGATCATATTATCAGTTGCAGGTATGATCCTGGCAGCTGGATGTGTCCCCCAGCGAAAATATCAGGATGTTGTTAATACACGTGATAAATACAAGGAACAAAATAAAAAGCTGATAGCTGAAAATGAAGAAATGTCTTCTGCTTTAAAAGAATACAAATCTGATCTGGAAACTTATAAGAAGCGTATTAAAAGTCTGCAGCAGGACACAGCAGTGCTTTCCACTACGAAAAAACGGCTAACGGATAACTACAACGAGTTATATGCTTCTTATGAACAACTAAAGAAAAACAGAGAACAACAAATCTCTCAAAGCAAAGAAGAAGCAGCTAAAATTCTGGCTGATCTCCAAAAAACCCAGACAGATATACTGGCACAACGCGACAGCCTGAAAAAACTGGAACAACGATTAAAAGAAAAACAAGTCAACCTAAAAGAAATGAGCCAGGAACTATCTGTAGCTCAATCATCTATGAAGGAAAAAGAAAAACGTCTTAACGAATTACAATCAATCCTTGATCGTAAAGATTCTGTTGTTACAGCACTCAAAGATAAAGTCAATGATGCTCTAAGAGGTTTTGAGGGAGAAGGATTATCCATCGAACAAAAAAATGGAAAAGTGTATGTTTCGATGGAAGAAAAATTACTCTTTGCATCAGGAAGCTATAGCATTAGTTCACAGGGTAAGCAAGCACTTAAAGAGCTTGGCAAAGTCTTGAAAAAGAATAAGGATATCAACGTAATGATCGAAGGCCATACCGATAGTGTCCCGTATAATGGAACCGGGCAACTTAAAGATAACTGGGATTTAAGCGTCAAGCGTTCCACTACAATCATTCGTGTATTAACCCAATATTCTGATATAGATGGAGAAAGACTGATTGCTGCAGGAAGAAGCGAGTATGTTCCCGTGGCTTCAAATAAAACAAAAGCAGGGCGTGCAAAAAACAGAAGAACAGAAATTATCCTTACACCTAAACTGGATGAATTATTTAAGATTATAGAAACACACTGATTATTCTTTAAACAGGGCCTGCTGAAATACACAAGATGATCTCATAATGAATGTTATGCATAGGTTAAGTGTTTAACAATGTGAGGTTTTGGCTTGCATTTCTTAAGAACAATGTTTCGTAAGTCTGTGGCACATCATCTGTTACATTGGCTGCAGCTCGTATCTGATGCATTACAGCCTTTTTCAGCAAAACCTAAATAAAAGCATTAATATAAAGACTGCTCCAATATTAACCTATTGATGATTATCGTTTCGTACAATAATACTTTAATTATAATTATCAAAAGCGATTTTCCGGAATAGCCTTTTTTATTTAACTTTTCTTTTTCCACAAGAAACATATATCCAACAAATACATGTTAAAATATTAGATGTTTTTAGTGAACTTTTTTTTTCTGTTCTTGTTTAAAACTAAACGAAATCATTTTTGATGGTGAACGAATTTAAGCTGCAAGCTATATTCTTCTCAGTGGGTTTTGGGTTTGTTTTCCTTCTTCACTTTTTCTATCCACAAGCTTGCAGCTTTCTTTATATCCTCCGGTGAATGTCACGAACAGGCATAATCAATGATTACTAAAACATCAAGTATAAAAAAAGTGACAAACACATCATATTCCCATTTTATTAATACAATAGTATATTTGTTGTTTAAAAGCCATTAAGGTCCATTAATACAGTCGGGATAAGCAACAGGAATCCTACAATAATCAGAATGGCCATAAAAGGTGCGATCCACTTCACCCATTTTTCGTATGGTATTTTGGCTGCCCCCAACACACCAAGAAGCACTCCGGATGTTGGTGTTATCATATTTGTAAAGCCATCGCCAAACTGAAAAGCCACGACGGTAGCTTGTCTTGAAATACCGATCAAATCTGAAAACGGAGCCATGATCGGCATTGTCAACGCAGCTTTTGCCGAACCTGATGGAATGATAATATTAATCACAGTTTGGATTACATACATAATGCCAACGGATGCTACACGCCCCATTTCATTCATAGACTGTGACAGATGATATAATATGGAATCAATCACATTTCCATCTTCGAGGATAACAATTATTCCACCGGCCAATCCCACAATTAAAGCTGCCGATAAAATGTCCTTAGACCCATCCAAAAATAATTTTGTGATCCGGTTGGGTGATGCATTCATGGATACACCTGCCAGAATTCCCATAGCAAAAAACAGCGTGGCTATTTGCGTTACATACCAGTCATAACCCATAACTCCTACAATTAAGAAGATAATAGTGAAAATTAAAAGATTCAGTATGAAAAAATGAACAGATTTTCTTAACGTTATAAAACCCAAAATGGCAAATGCAATAGTAGATAACGGTATCATGGGTAGTTCACTAACTGAATTTCCGATTTTCATGGAAGTCATTGTAAAACCTTCATTGAACGACAAAAACACCAGGACACCCAGAATAAGAAAATAGGTAATCCATGAAGACCTATTTTTGTAATATTTAATGTGCATAATGTCAGATTCTTTTTCCCGTTTTCGCCAGTATGCATCTTCTTCGTAAACCGGAGAAGCTTTTGGGTTTTTCTTCACTTTTCGGGCATATATCAAAACATAGCTAATACCAATAATATTAATAACAACCCAGGCAAACAATCTGTATTCAAATCCAGAAAAAAGCGGGATATCTGAAAGTCCCTGTGCTATGCCAATAGTAAACGGGTTTAGCACTGCTCCGGCAAATCCAAGTCCGGCAGCTACAAACACCATAGAAACTCCCACAATTGAATCATACCCCATACTGATAGCTAACGGCACCACGATAATGATAAAAGCTATTGTTTCCTCGCTCATGCCAAATACCGCGCCAAAAACACTAAACAAAAGCATGATCAATGTGATTATGATGTTGTCAACACCAAGCATTCTGAAAAACCTGAACCTTTCAAGGCGCCGCGATGCCTTTAGAAAAGAAAGAATTCCCACATCAATAGCCCGGCTTTCATTCATGATCCAGAAAGCGCCACCGATCATCAAAATAAAGATGATAATATCAGATTGCCGAACAAATCCTTTAAACATACTGGCAAAAATCTGCCAGGTTTGTGGCTCATTTTCTACTTCATGAAACGAACCTGGTTTAATAATTTCTTTAGTATGTCCGTCTTCCAGGGTTTTTGTTGTTCGCTCATACTCTCCTCCCGGCATAATCCAGGTAAGCACTGCAGATAAAACAATAATAAAAAAGACGATCACATAAGCGTGCGGTATTGTTCTTTTTTTCTTTGCCATAGCTCTCCATTTTTCAGAAACAACAAAAATAGAAAAAGACAGGAAATTACAATAATTTGTGAAAAATTCGAAAATCACTCTTCAGGACCAGATAGCCGCTCTTAATACTCAGAATACTATTTTTTTCATAGCATTTGCCTTCTAACCAAATAAAAAAAAGCAGCAGTTTCTTATAAAACTACTGCCTGAAACTTCATTATAATACTTTTTAAAACTTTTCGTCATAATTAGTCCAGAGTTCATCACCCATCTTCCAGGCACGGCTGACTACTTTATTACCCCATTTGTTGGTATATTCTGTAAGCAATTTTTTAAGCTCTGCCTTTTTGTTTTTCTTGTGCAGTTCAAGGGCTTTTTCTTCAAAAGCCTTTTGATTTTCCAGCATTTCTTTTTGCATCGGGTCCCAAACAGCGCGTACATCCTTGCTCATATCGCCCCAACGCTGAGCAGCCAGTGTTCCGAGGCGGTTAAAAGCCCACCATGCTGATTGTCTGGTATAACCATCTGGTCTTCCCGGAGTAGAATAGCTTTTAGGGAGGCGGCTCACATTACTATAAACAGGAATATAGATAGATGATGCAATATTATCCTGAGCAAGCCAGACAACGCCACCAACTTCATCCGGCAACCAGTCGCGAGATTGGGTTATTGTCCCGTACATAGTATACCAGCGAGCAATTGTCCGCTCTCCCAGAAAACGGATATGTCCGGTTTCATCATCTACATGAAACCAACTACCATTTACATTATCAAGCTCTAATTGATCATAAGGCATAAATGGATTGGCTAAAGGAGAGATGACTTCTTCACCTTCTTCATTTGTTGTGGTAATCGTTCGACGCATATCATAAGGAGTTCCCTGATAATAATCAGAGAAGACCATGATCATATCTTCAATAGAGACTTTCTTATCCGGTTTAACGGAAAACGGATAGTTTTCGCTAGTTGGGCTAAAGCTTTTAGAAGGCGCCAACAAGTCAAAGACTCTCCACTCTCGCCTTCTCGCTGCAACGGATTTCCGGCTTCCCGGTGCATAAACATCACAAAACCGGAATGTTTCACCTTCATTCCACCAGCCTTTTTCTTTGGCAACTTCATAAATATTATCGGATGCCATGAAGTAATCCTTGTTACCCAGATCTATTTCTTTTATGGTAGACGCATTAGCATTAACAGCAATATGGTCATCCGGAACTCGTTGAGCTACCCACACAGCGCCTACTTTACCTTTTCCGGAACCAACGATCTCAAAATGCCATACTTCTTTTTTATCAGCAATAGTAAGGCATTCACCGGCATCATTCCAGCCATATTTCCTTGTGATTTCACCAGCCATTTTTATAGCCTGGCGAGCTGTTGTACAGCGCTCAAGCATAAGTTGGTCAAGGCGCTGGCAATCGATTAATCCTTCATCAGACTGTAATTCATCCCTGCCGCCAAATGTTGACTCGCCGATAGCAAGCTGATGCTCATTCATACTGGGATAAGCAGTGTTAATATATTGATAGGTGTGTTCTTTCTGCGGGATTTCACCTATAACCGTATGTTTGTATGAAGGCATTTCAAAAGAATCTGTTGCCGTACGCTTATACATTGGTGTGGACGCTCCCTGTTTGTGGTCTCTTGCAGGAACAATATTCATCCATGAACGGGTACGGTGACTGTCATCCGTATGGGAAGTCATAACCGAGCCATCAGAAGAAGCCTGTTTTCCTACAGTAATGGACGTACATCCTTCAGGAACACCTCCCTCCCAGTCGCTTTTGTCCTGAGCATAAGTTAAATGAATAGTCATTAAAAAGACTATCAATGCCATGAGATTAGCTTTCTTTATCATATTTTGTCATTTATGGTTTCAGCAAAAATAGAAAAATATGTAAGATTCACCCTGTTTTCAAATAGAAAGCTGATTTTTTGATCAGGCAGGCCCAAACTTAAACCTCAGAAAACCTGTTCCAATAGAGAGAGTTGGTTGCTTATGTCTAAAAAAAGTTAATACATCACCTGTGGCCATTCCCATTTCCCAGTTTCTTATACCGAAAGCCAACCCCACAGGAACATTATTTTCATAAATATCACCATCCACATAACCAACAGATATTTTTGCCAGGCTCCCGAGCCTGAAAAAACCACCTGCACTGTAAATAGCTTTATCGAGGTTGGCGGCATGGTCATTGAGCGGTGCATACATATCCACACCCACTTCAAACCACTTTGCAGGATTAAAGCTGGCTCCCAGTTTTAGGTGAGCGGGTAAGCCGGTTGTGTATTTTCCTGTTCCCTGCCATTGCAGCATATGATTGTTTAAAAACAACGTTTTTATCTCAGATAGAAACTGATAACTGTCAAAACCGGAAGAAGAGATTGAGTCTACCTGAATATTTGGGGCCTCATAAGTTTCGGCATCCCAGGTAATTGAGCCCAGGTCATTGAAGGCTATGCCTACTTTAAAAACATCCAGTAATCTTGCCGTCGCACCCATATCAATACCCCAGCCATGACCTACCGGTTTAAAACCGCTCTTACTCAAAGCTGTTGGGGTACTTGCGTCATATTTTACTTCGGCAAATGGTGTTATCGCAGAGCGTGCAAAAAATCCATCTTTATCATCGCTGTAGATGTTCAAATTTCCATAACCCAGAATATATTTGATGTCAGCGCCAACATATAACTTTATCCCGGGAAGCTTAAGTAACCGCCGACCATATCCCAGCATAATTTCCCTGTACCAGTTGCCCGAAATTCTGGAATCCTTGAATAATTGATCAAGGGAGAGCGGTTGTGCATTTTGAAAATATGGAGCATCTTTACCCAGAAAGATCAGTTCGGCCAGCTTATCATTAAACTTGACCATATTACTCATCCGGTCACGAATAACAAAACCAATGCCACCCAGTTTTTTATTCTGTATTGAAAAAGATGCCAGATTGATATTGGCATCCATTAAAAAACCAGCGCCACCAAATAATGCTGCAGCATTTTTTTTATCCTGAAGTGTAAAATCATTAATGTTTTTACTGACAAATGTTTGCCAAAGTCCTTTTCGTGTAATCGCATCTGAAGTTAAAGAAAATCCGGTTTCCAACAAGCTGAAATGTATCATTCGCCCGTTTTGAGGATATCCCAAGTTGGCAGGATTAACGCCCAGGCTTTGATAATCTGTGGCAAGCGTTGTTGTCGCCCCGGTCCCTGAAGCTTCAAAATTAACAGGTGTGTTTTGTGCAATGATGATATGAACAAAAAAAAGAATACTGCATACGGTGGCAACGATAGCCTTTTTTAAACGTTTCATTCCCTTTGGCTTTAACAGAGCTGAGTTATATTGTTGAGAACGCAATATCAGGATCAATTATTTCCTAGTTGATCCGATATGGCCTTTATGATGTTTTCAGCACCTTTCGCTATATGAAGAATATTAGCATCCAACATATAGCAGGGTGTTGTAAAAATGTTATTTTCTTTATCGATGATGACCTCTCCATGTGTTGTTTGAACATGTTCACCACCAAAACCGGCTATAGCTTCTGAGCTTTCTTTATCCTGTCCGATTGTATATTTTCCTTTTTCCAAAACAGCAGCTACAACCACCGGAGAAATACACAATGCTCCAATTGGTTTACCCTGCTCATGCATGCTTTTTATAGCGTTCTCTGTATCAGTTTCCACAGTACATGAAGTTCCATGAAATGCAAAAGAAGACAGGTTTTTGGCAGCTCCAAAGCCTCCGGGCATAACGATTGCATCATAGACTGAAGCTTCAAAACGGGACAGTGGTTTAATATCTCCGCGGGCAATCCGTGCTGATTCAACCAATACATTTCGTTTATCATCCGTCATTTCACCGGTATAATGATTAATAACATGATGTTGATCAATATCCGGTGCAAAAATATCATAGTCTGCGCCCTGCCGCTTTATAGCCAGCATTGTCATCGTGGTCTCATGAATTTCCGATCCATCATAAACTCCACTGCCGGATAAAATTATAGCAAACTTTTCCATAATTTGTCATTGATTGGTTTACTGCGAAAATAAAAAATACCTTGCCCGAATTCAAAAAATAATTCAATAAAAAAAACTGCCCCGAAGAGCAGCTCTTTTTAATCGACTATTTCCCCTTTAGGTTCAGGGTTAAACACTTAAAATTACGAATGGATTTCAACAACTCTCTTTGTGTCGAAAGGCACATCATTAACATATGGTTCTTCTTCCAGATTTATATCATATTCATCCTGTTTTATCATATCATGGTATATCCGGGAAATATCAAGATTGTTTTGATCCAGGTAACCCTTGTTTATCATATGTTCAAATTCATCTCCCAAAGCTTTGGCAAAAGCTTTTGTGTTACTCCAAAGCTTACTGAAATAATTCATAACCATTTCCTGTGTATCTATTTCTACGTCTGAAACATAAGACTCTTCAGGAAGCTGAATTTCATTCCAATTCTCATTAGGTTGATTGTTTCCTTTCCGGATATTAGCTATAACTTCAGCAGTATTACAAGGAACATCATCGATATAAACTTCTGGCTCTAATGTTACTTCATTATTCCTTTTTTTATCAATGTCGGTACCGGCATTCAAAACGCCGGCAAGCATTATCAATGTGGCTGTAATGGTAATTGTTAGTGTAGAAGTTTTCATGACGTTACTGTTTTGTTGTTTGTTAATATGACGATGGCTTACAGGCTTTTGTTACAAAATATTTTAACTTTTTTCTGATATTTTTCTTCCCTGATGAGTAATTAAAAAAGAGCCATCCCATCGGGAATGACTCTTTGTAGTTGACCTTCTTCCTTTGAATTGCTTCAAAGGACACACCAAATTAGAATTATTTATGCTTTAACTGCTCCGTAACTTTTTCAGTATCAAATGGAACATCGTCTACATAAGATTCTTCTTCAAGGCGTACATCACTTTCCTGATCTTCCAGTACAATATCAGTGTAAAGTTTTACCAGGTTTAGTTCATTATTTTTGATGTATCCTTTTTCTGAAAAGTTCTTTAAGCCTTTTTTTACTGATTGAAAAAACCTACCAGTTGTTTTTATTATGCTGCTGAATTGTTCTTTAACTACCTGCCGTGTGTCAATATTAACATCATTAACATAGTCTTCTTCAGGCATTTCGACATTTTGATTCGATTGTTCTGATTTGCTGACCTTATCTTCATCCAGATTTGCAACAATGGCTTTGGTGTCAAAAGGAACATCGTTTACATAATCTTCTTCTGACAGTTTTACTTCATTGTTATTTGCATTGATAATATTTGCATTGAGGCTGGTTACTGCCAGCAGGATCATTGCGATTGCGATTGTTAGAGTAGTAGATTTCATGACGTTTCTGTTTTTTTGTTGTTTGTTATTGTGACGAGCAGTTATTTTCATTTGTTACAAATAAATCAAAAAAAACATTAATTATTTTTATAACTCCCTGTATATCTGATTTATAAAAACAACAAAATGTGCGTAAAGAAAAAATTAACAGAATAAATTTGTACGTGATCCAATAAATTGAAAAGAAAAACGGTCTTACTTATTGTTGTATAGATTCATAGCCTTATCAATTCCCATAAACGGAAAAGCCAGTATACTGTCTGCTGCTTTTTTGATCTGAGGTTTAATAATATTTAATTCTTCATCACTCCACCGGCTTAAAACGTAATGGACTTGTGCACCTTTAGGGAAATCATCACCAATTCCGAACCGTAGTCTGGGGAAATCGCTTCTTCCAAGCTTCCGGATAATATCTGCGAGACCATTATGACCACCGTCACTACCTTTTTTCTTTATCCGGATAGTTCCCAGTGGGATTGCCACATCATCAGCGATTGTCATAGTACGTTCGATGGGAATGTTTTCCTTTTCCATCCAATAGCGGACAGCTTTACCACTGAGATTCATAAATGTGGAAGGTTTCAGAAGAACCAGTATTTTACCGCGATGCTTTATCCGGGTCACATCACCATAGCGCATTACTTCAAAGTTTGCATCCTTTTCTGCTGCAAGCTGGTCAAGCACATCAAATCCAATATTGTGGCGAGTACCTTCGTAATCAGGACCCATATTGCCGAGCCCGGTAATCAGAAATTTCATAGTGTCCGGTTCTTCTGTTTTTTTCGTTCCACCGCCGGCAGTCTTAAACAACCGATTGAACAGTACGGTAATTTTCATTCGGCAAAATTAGAAAGATTTCCCGGATTACGGTTTTTTTATTCCGGAGTAACTCAGGTTAAGCTCTTATTTTAATGAAAAACACATTCATGATGATTCTGCAGATTACCCTACATTCACTATTCTTTGAGTTTGTCGCCAAAGATTTTTTCAAATTTCTTCAGCTTAGGAGTGATCACAATCTGGCAATAGCCTTTGTTTTTATTGTTTTCGTAATAGTTCTGGTGGTAATCTTCAGCAACAAAAAAGTTTTTATACGCTTCGATGGCAGTAACGATAGGTTTATCCCAAATTCCTGCATCATTCAGCTTTTGCTTATATTGTTCAGCCAGTTCTTTCTGTTTCTGATTATGATAAAAGATCACAGAGCGGTATTGCGGTCCAACATCGGCTCCCTGCCGGTTTAGCTGCGTTGGATCATGAGTTTTCCAGAAAATTTCCAGAAGATCTTCATAAGAAATCACCCCGGGATCAAACGTAAGCTGGACAGCTTCGGTATATTTGGTTTGCCCGCTGGCGACCTGGTTATATGTCGGATCTTTTATTTCTCCTCCGCTGTAACCGGATTCAACTTGATTCACTCCTTTTACCCGTTCAAATACAGCCTCTACACACCAGAAACATCCGGCTCCAAAAGTAGCTTTTTCCATATCTTTCTCTTTTGTTAGTTCGGAATAAGCCTGAATGTTGCTAAATATTAAAACAAACAGGACTACGATTATTCGCTTCATATTGATATTTTATTAAAAAACAATCCACAAATCAGAAATGTTTCCTTTAAACGGTTTACGATATCGACCGGTTTACTCCCGCTGTTTCAACAAGTACATATATATTATGCACGCAAGGTTAAATTCGTGCTTATAAACATGTTCCCTTATTCTTCCCTCACAATATTATTCTCATCAACACCCATTTTTTTAAGGTTTTCCTGTAATTCATCTACCATATCCCAGGGACCGCAGAGATAGAATTTTTGCTTTAGGTTATTTACATGTTCTTTCAGAAAGGCTTCGTCAATTCTACCATAGAAATAATCACCTGTTTTTTCCTTAGATAAAATATTGATAAAGTTTGATCCCAAATAGTCTTCAAGCTCTTCTTTGAGAATAATATCATCTGAAGTCTTATTTGAAAAGAACAGTTTATTTCCGTCAAGTTTGTTTTCTTTATGCAGTTTTCTAAATATCGCGATAAACGGTGTTATACCAGCTCCTCCTGCAATAAAGGTCCCTTTGCCCTGGAAAGTAATCGCTCCAAAAATGTCTTTTACGATCAATTTATCTCCGGCTTTCAAATCCAGTAGTTTATCTGTTGTTCCATCTTTTTCAGGATAGGTTTTAATAGTGAACTCCAGGTAATTGTCTTCCGGTAAAGAAGTGAATGTGAAGGGACGTCCTTCTTCGCGCCATCCTTCTTTATCTATAGATACTTCTGTTGCCTGTCCCGGCTCAAAGAAGTAGTTTTCCGGTTTTTCGGTAACAATTCTTAATGTATCATGCGTGATCTTTTCTATTGTTTTAATAATAATTTTCTGTGCTTTCATGTTATCCTGATTTTATGATTTCTTCTGGTTTGATTTATCTTGTTCCTGTTTTTTTTGTTTTTCAATATTTTCTTTAATCTTCCGATTCCGCCAAATTGCAAACAAAACAATTATGATAAGCGGCAGGACGATATAAACAATAATGTTCGTTAATGAACCAAAAAAGTCAACTGGTTCACCATTAGATTTTGGCAAATTCGATGGTTTCTGTGCCATAATAGCAGGAACATAAACAAACAAAAACATATAAATTCCGGTTATACGGTTGATCCATTGATTTCTCATAGGTATGCTGATTTAATCATTTCAAATGATTGACTAACAAGATAACAAGTTTGCTTAAATAAAAGTTCAGAAATCACAATACGGCAGTAATATGAGCAACAAAAAAAGCCGGGTGAAAACGCCCGGCTTTTTCCGTATTTTAATCTGAAAAGAATATTTTTATTCTTCTCCTCCTGCTTTTTCTTCAGAAGTTTCTGCACCTTCAGCAGCTTCTCCTTCTTCGCCTTCACCTTCTTCACCTTCTTCCTCTTCTTCTTCCATATCCTCATCCAGCATGGCGTCTCGTGCTGCAATCACAGCTACAACTGTAGCCTGAGGTGAAGCAAGATATTCGATCTTTTCTGATGGAAGATCTTCAATATGGACAGCCATATTGATCTCAAGTTTTGAAATATCAATTTCGATCCTTTCAGGCATATCTTTTGGTAGAGCTTTGATCAGCACGTAGCGCATTTTTGTAAAGAGGTTACCACCAGCCTGAACTCCGGGAGAAATACCATGTGTACGAACCGGGATGTTCATTACAATAGGTTCTTTGCCAGAGAATTCCATAAAGTCGATATGGGTGATCTTATCTGTCACCGGATGAAACTGATGCTCCTGAATAATCGTTTGATGAACATCACCATCCACATTAATATTGATAAAATATCGCTCTGGAGTAAATACTATCTTTTCCAGTTCTTTGTAATCAACTATCAGGTGCATTTCCTTTTCACCGCCATACATCACGGCAGGTACGCTACCATTATCCCTTATCTTTTTGGTATCTGATTTCCCTACATTCTCTCTTAGAGAAGCTTTCAGTTCTACTGTTTTCATGATATTTCGTTTTATTCTGTTTGTAATCGGACAAAGGGGTTATACCTGTGTCCCAAAAATCAGAGCGCAAAAGTAATAAAAATCTCTGGATAACAATAAAAAAACATATTTTTTAATTGTCTTTCTTTGATTCGCCTTAGAGCAATGTTTTAAATTCAAAATGTGTGCTAATGGATTGATTGTTATGGACACGACTTACAACATCAGCAAAAAGATCGGCTGTGCTGAGAACAGTAATCTTTTCATGGTCTTTTGTTGGCAGTGTATCAGATACAATAACTTCTTTCAGTGCAGATTCTTCTATGCGCTTATATGCTTTACCAGAAAAAATCGGATGTGTACACACCGCTCTGACACTGCTGGCGCCCTTTTCCATCATAATCTCTGCAGCTTTGCATATCGTTCCGGCAGTATCAATAATATCATCAACCAGGACAACATCCTTGCCTTCCACATCACCGATGATAGTCATAGAATCAACAACATTGGCTTTGGAGCGTTGTTTGAAACAAATGACGAGATCAGAGTTCAGAAAGTTTGCATAAGCGGCTGCACGTTTGGTTCCCCCTGTATCAGGTGTAGCAATAGTCAGATTAGGTAAATCCAGGTTTTTCAGGTGGGGAACAAAAATTGATGATGCATACATGTGATCTACAGGCAGGTCTACAAACCCCTGAATTTGATCAGAGTGAAGGTCCATGGTGATGATTCGGTCCACACCGGAAGCAACCAGCAAATTCGTAATCAGTTTGGCTCCGATGGAAACCCGTGGTTTATCTTTTCTGTCCTGACGGGCAAAACCAAAATAAGGGATCATCGCCACAATCCGGTTGGCTGAGGCACGGCGGGCAGCATCTATCATTAGAAGTAACTCCAGTGTATTTTCTGCCGGAGCAAATGTAGATTGAACAATGTAAACATCGTTCCCGCGAATGGTTTCTTCAAAGGAAGGTTGAAACTCGCCATCGCTAAATGTGTTAACTATGACTTCGCCCAGGTTGGTTCCGTAACTTTGGGCAATCTTTTCGGCCAGGTATCGGCTGGCTCGACCGGAAAAAATATTGACGTGTGACATGAGGATGTATAGGTTTCTGTTGGTTGGACAAATTTAAAAAAATAGAGGATACATATTTGGTAAATAATAAATCTGTTGACAGGAATATTTTGCCTGTATGTCTATCCCGCATTTAGCCAAAGGCTTAGAAAAAATAAAAAAGACTTGCCAAACCAATAAAAAATATTAATTTTGTTCTTCCGTTCTTAAAAAAATATGCCCAGGTGGCGGAATTGGTAGACGCGTTGGTCTCAAACACCAATGAGGTAACACTCGTGTCGGTTCGACCCCGACCCTGGGTACAAGCAATTAAGAGCAAGAGTATTGAGCGAGAGCGAGGTGCTGTTGCTCTTTTTTTGTTTGTAGATGAATAATCTTTCCTATCTTTTTTAATACTCATTTAAACTAAGGACAAATCCTTAGCATTTATGTAACTAAGGAAATGGATCTGTGCCGGAAATTATACAGTTAAATCAAAAATCGGAAAGTAATCTGTGTAGAACCGTAAGGTTTTGTTAAGGTTTGGAAGAGTATTAGGGAAATTTGGCAAACATTTAAATCGTGGATAATTATCACTGAAATGATTATAAAACAGGAAGAATAAACTGATAACCCAAATCCCGAAAAGGTTGACATTGTAGACAAACAAAGATATTCTACAGTTGCAATAGAAGGTGATGCTTAATCCACCTTAATATTTTCGTTGCCGAAGAGCTCTCCTCTTAACTTCCAAAATTACCTTTTAATAATTCTCTTCTCATACCTGGAGTTAGCTATTTTAATCTGAAGTATATAGACTCCTTCCGGTAAAGGTGTCAGATCACTGACGTATTCCCGTGAGTTTATCCTTCCGGACTTTGATATTAACTTTCCGGTTACAGTATATATCTGTATATGGTCGATTTTTTCATTTTTGCTACTTAAATATAGTTTCCCATTTGTAGGATTCGGGTAAACATACAAACCGGATTTATCATCTATTGACTTAATGCCTGTAGGAATTTTATTCGCGTGCCATATTATTTTAGTATTGCCACGAAACCCACGTACAAGATCGGGGTAATTATCATTATTCAGATCAACAGCCTTCAGGGATAATTCTATATCATGACCAACGAACAAATGATAAAACTCTGGAAAATTACCATTTCCATCATTAATATAACAATACCGATCGGTAAGTATATCTGAATCGCCATCATTATCAATGTCTTCTACGTTAACAATCGAAAAATTTTGGTGATTAAAACCAAAATCCTGAAATTTAAATGTTCCATTTCCGTTATTTTTAAAATAACCTGCTCCCTGACTATTAGGCACTACAATATCCGGATAATTATCTCCATTGAGATCTTCGGCCATCAGTTCATCTTCTATTTTGTGATAAGCAGAACTCCCATTTGCTACAATACCTTCAGAAATAAAATTGCCTAAACCATCATTACGATACCACATTAATTCATGATTGACGACAATCACAACATCTTTAAAGCTGTCAGCATTTATATCTGCAATAGTAGCTGTTTCAAGATTATTCAGGTTGTCAGTGATTTCAATGGGTTGAGAAAAAGTTCCATTTCCGTTATTTCCATATAATAAAACATGATTATTCCACTCTGCCACGACAATTACATCCAACAAACCATTATTGTTCATATCTGCAGTTAAAACATCTCTTGCTCCCTTTGCAGTTGAGTCAATGACATTATAATTGCTAAAGTTTCCCGTTCCGTCATTGGGATACCACACTACTTTACCATCACCAATGGATGATACAATGACATCAGGATAGTTATTACCATTAATATCAAAGGAATTAACAGAATAAACTCCATTCGATTCATTTCTGGCTATCGTATGTTTTGTAAAACCACCGATACCGTTGTTTTCATGCCAGGCAACCTGAGCATCAGCATAAGATCCGGAAATAATATCCTGGTCCCCATCATTATCCAGGTCTTCATAATGCATAGACCTTAACTCTTTTATAGAGCTCTGTATAACTTTATATTGATCAAAATTACCGTTTCCCTGGTTTTCACTCCATCCCAAGCCATAAGCGACCTTATGAAGCAGATCAACATGTCCGTCGTTATTAAAATCTGCAGGGAAAGAGCCGCTGTGAACATTTGTTATTTCTATTTTACTACTAAATGCACCGGCTCCTGTATTCTTATACCAAAATCTCCCCACAATTATATCAGGAAGACTGTCATTATCAATGTCTGCTAAATTTATTCTCCCTGCCCTTTTATTATCAATAACATTCTCTGAAAAGTTACCGTTTCCATCATTTTCATGCCAGATAATTTTGCCAAAACCTGATCCTGGGTATCCGGATGAAAGCACATCGATGCGCCCATCATTATTTAAATCTGCAGTGTAAATACTTTTTGGAGTATAATCCAGGCTGTCAATAACTTGTTCGTTTCCAAAATTGCCATTTCCATCATTTTGAAACCAAACAATCCGATCCCAGATTGCTGTGGAAACTACATCAGGAAAACCATCCCCATTATTATCAGCTATCTTTATACTAGAAGCTTGTGCAGAATCAGAAATGATTTTTTTGCTGGTGAAATTTCCGATACTGTCATTTTCAAACCATGCAATTATTCCATTAGTGGTAGTCCCATAAACAACATCCTGATCACCATCTCCATCCAGGTCAGCAGCCTCTACTGTTTTAGATAATCCTGCATTGGAGGCAAGAACATTTTGATTAGAAAAGTTTCCGTTGCCATTGTTTTTGAACCAGGCGACCTTTTCACTATTTGTGGAGGCATAAATAATATCTTTGAAACCGTCTCCATCCAGGTCGGCAATGCAAATATCACGGCCATCATGAATATATTTGGTTATAAATTTCCTTGAGCTGAAGTTTCCGCTTCCATCATTCTCATACCATGCGATTTCATCCCAACAAAGGACTATAGCATCCAGGTCGTTATCGTTGTCCAAATCAGAAGCATATATGGATTTTGTAATATTAAGCTTGTTTTCATAAATTACTTCTGGAGGAAAAAACAGTCCATAATGCTGAGCATGAAGTGAAGACCAGCAAAAAATAAGAAAAAACAGTGGGAGATAAAATTGTTTTCTCATAGGAGATTATTTAATATGTGTTTAATCATTTGACAACAAAATCCGGACAGGGTTTAAAAATGTAACATTAAAAATGCAGTGTATTAATACTGCCTCAACATTTGCTGGATAAAAAAACTTAAAAAGAAAAAGGATTATAAAATCTCGATTTAAGTTAAAATTAAATTTATAGTTGTATTTATATTCGTGGTATTAGCCTGTATTTGGTTTAGCCCCTTATAAATCATACTATTTTGATTTCACATTCAAATATAATCATTTGATTTGATATACATTGCTTCAGTGCGAAGCAGACGCTTTGCTCCAATATTGCATCATCATTTCAGTCTGGAAATAAGTAGTCAACTACAGCGGTTTTCAACTCAAATGGGCGAACTTACCACTGCAGTTTTTACTCTATGCAA